>PKUF01000087.1 GCA_002869635.1 Desulfuromonas sp.
ACCGGGCATCTCGGTGATTCCGACTGGCCGAAGCTGACCAACGGGGCGGGACTCCTCTCCGAAGCGCCAATCTATATCGACGACACGCCGGCGATTTCGGTCCTCGAATTGCGAGCCAAGGCGCGCCGCCTCAAAGCCGAGAAGGATCTCGGGCTGATCGTCATTGACTATCTTCAGTTGATGTCGGGCAACAACTCAGAGAACCGTCAGCAGGAGATTTCGGAGATCTCTCGTTCGCTTAAGGCGCTCGCGAAAGAGATTAACGTGCCGGTTATTGCGCTCTCGCAGCTCAATCGTTCCCTTGAAAATCGTACTGACAAGCGCCCGATCATGGCCGATCTGCGTGAATCGGGCGCCATCGAGCAGGACGCCGACGTGATTATGTTTGTCTACCGTGAGGCGGTCTACTGTGAATTCTGTAAAAATAAGGAAAAAGAGTGCGATAAGGATCACGCGCGCAACGCAGAAATTATTATCGGCAAGCAGCGTAACGGTCCGATCGGGACGGTGAATCTCACCTTCCGTGGTGAGTTTACCCGTTTTGAAAATCAAGCCCGTCGCGAAGAGGGTTACTGATCTGCCAGATAAATGCTTAAAACACCATAAAAAGAGCCCCGGCGCTTTAGCGCCGGGGCTCTTTTTATGGTGGGTCAGAAAAGGGTTTAGCTGGTAAGTCCCAAGCGCTTGATTTTCTCGACCAAGGTGGTGCGGTTGAGACCGAGGAGAAGTGCCGCTTTTGCTTTGACGCCCTCGGTTCGGGTAAGTGCTTCACTGATCATCTGGCGTTCGAGTTCGGCGACGATGGCCGGAAGATCGACCCCCTCTTCGTCGAGATGCAGTGGCAAAGGGGCGGGCGCCGGAGCCTTGCCGCTGATCTCTGGGGGGAGGTCCTGACGGTCTATCTGTTGGCTGTCGGTGAGGGTGACACTCCGTTCAATGACATTCTCCATCTCACGCACATTTCCTGGCCAGTCGTGTGCCTCAAGTGCTCTAAGGGCGGCGACTGAGAAGCTTTTAAGTGGACGATTCATCTCCTCGCAAATCCGGCTGAGAAAGTGGCGGGTGAGAAGGGGGATGTCGCTACTGCGATCCCGTAACGGAGGGAGATGGATCGGAATGACGTTGAGACGGTAGTAAAGATCGTCGCGAAACACCCCTTTTCGCACTTGCTCATCGAGGTTGGCATTGGTGGCGGAGATGACCCGGACGTTGAGCTTGACGCGGCGGCTGCTGCCAACCCGCTCGACCTCGTGCTCCTGAAGAACCCGTAGAAGCTTCATCTGGAGGTGCATCGGCATGGTACCGATCTCGTCGAGAAATATGGTTCCGGTGTGAGCGAGTTCGAATTTCCCCGGCTTGTCGGCGACGGCGCCAGTGAACGCACCACGCATATGGCCGAAGAGTTCGCTTTCGAGCAGTTCGGCGGGGATAGCGCCGCAGTTGATAGCGACAAACGGTTTGTCTTTGCGTGGTCCGTTGAAATGGATCGCCTTGGCCACCAGTTCTTTGCCGGTCCCCGATTCGCCGAGGATGAGGATGGTCGAGTCGGTGTCGACTATTTTCTCCATCCGTGAGAAGACCTGCTGCATCGCCGGGCTGTTACCGATGATCCTTTCGAACTTGTATTTGCCGCGCAGTTGCTGTTTGAGGTAGGAGTTCTCAGCGAGAAGGCGCCCTTTTTCGAGAGCTTTGCTGATGATGATCTTAAGTTTGTCAAAGTTGAAGGGTTTGGTGACGTAGTCGAAAGCCCCCTCCTTCATCGCTTCGACTGCGGTTTCTGCTGAGGCGTGGCCGGTGATAAGGATGACGTCGGTACCGGGGGCATTGCTTTTGACTCGTTTGAGTAGATCGATTCCACTGAGACCTGGAAGGAAGAGGTCGGTGATGATGACGTCAAAGGCCCCTTTCTTCAGCAGGGAGAGAGCTGCCTCGGCCGTGCCGACATCGTGGACATCGTATCCTTGACCGCGCAACAGTAAGGTAAGGGCCTCACGATTGTCGCGTTCATCATCAATGATCAGGATCCGTGCCGTTAACTCCATGCCTTCTCCGGTGTCAGATGTTTGACGCTACCCTAGCATGAAGAGGGAAGGGGAGCAAGGAACGACAAAGAGGTTTAGGGACGGATTTCAATGTGGGTACCGTCATCGACCATTTCCCATATCTCATCGATCTCCTCATCCGTCACGGCGATGCACCCCTCGGTCCAGTCTTGTTGAAAGTGCTCAGTTCCGGCCCAACGGCGCTGGGGGCCGAGGCCATGGATCATGATGTCGCCGCCGGGGGAGACCTCCATCGCCTCGGCCCGCAGTTGATCTTCTGGGCGGGGGTAGGAGATATGGAGTGAACGATGAAAGCGGCTTTGGGGGTTACGGTAGTCGATGGTGAACTCTCCTTCCGGAGTGCGTCCATCCCCTTCCTGTATCTTGGGATGAAGAGGGTTCGGTCCAAGGGCGATGCGATAGCTGCGCACGCTCTTCCCGTGGCGTAAGAGCGAGAGGCGGCGTGCCCCTTTCTCAACCAGAATGCGATCAACCAACGGCTCGCGAACATGCTGCTGATTTAAAGGGGGGGGCGTCGGTGGTCTTGTCTGCACAGGTGGTGTGGCGACAGGAGGATCCAGCCTTTTTTCTGGCGCAGGGGGAGGCTCTGGCAGGGAGAAGAAGAGAAGGAGGGCGCAGGCTGTCGCGAGAAGAGAATAGACCACGATTTGTACGAAAACCTATGCAAGAGAATGGAAGAGACAGAGGCAATGACGAGGGTCATTTTAAAGTGAATACTGTCTTGGAACAAGTGAAGAATAAGCCTTATTGGCCACCAGACGGCGTGACAGAGGTATCGGCTTGACAGGTCAGAGGGTCATGGTTTAGATTCGAAAATTGCAAATCAATAAAACCATTTCCGTGCGGTGAGCCTCTTGAGCAGTAAAGACAAACTTCTAGCTTCGGCCCAGAAAAGTATCCAGAAAGGCCAGATCCCCAAAGCGATCAAGGACTACCAGAAACTGGTGTCTCTTGACGCCAAGGATGTCAGGCATCGGCAGAAGCTGGCGGAACTCTACAGCCGTAATAAGCAGAGCGCTGAAGCGTTGACCGAGTATGAGACGGTTGCCGCTCACTATACGGAGTCCGGGTTTTACCTTAAGGCAATCGCCGTCTACAAGCAGATGCAGAAGCTCGACCCCGACAAGAGCGAAACCTACCTGCATCTGGCCGAACTCAATGAAAAACAGGGGCTGACCGGTAACGCACTCTCCGAATATCGGACGTTGGTAAAGCGTCTTGAGAAAAACGAAGAGTTCAAAACCATGGCTGAGGTGCTGCAGCGGATGTACGCTCTCGAGCCGGAGAATCACAGCCTGCGGGTGCGCATCGGTGAATGTCTGGTGCGTAGCGGAATGCCGGAGGAAGCCAAGGAAGAGTTCAAAACGGTTTTGGTGACTTTGGAGGAAAAAGGGGAGCATGCTGCCAAGGTTAAGGTTCTCGATTTTGTCGGCACCCTCTTTGGTGACGATCCGACCTTTAAGATTGATCAGGCCAAGGCCTATATCGCCGCAGACGAGGTTGAAAAGGGGTTGACCCTGCTGCAGGGGCTGCTCAAAGAGACTCCGGATGATGTGACCGTTCTTGCCGGACTGGCCGAGGTTTACACCGCGCAGGAAGATTTTGTCAGTTCTCGCTTAACCTATCAGCACCTTCTCAAGGTCTCTCCGGATGATCTTGCCGCCCGTAGCGGTTATCTGCAGGCGTGTGTCGCCAGTGGTGAACTCGCCCGGGTCGAGAGTGAACTGGAGCAGTGGGGGGAGAAGCTCAACGAAGAGGGCTACGAAGAGGTTGTCCGCAAGGCTCGAGTTGAACTGGAACTCGTCGGTGCTGAAGAGGAGGCGTCCGAGGGCGCTGAAGCCGCTGAGCCCGCCCTGGGTGTTCCCGAAGAAGAACCCGAGTCTGCAGCAATTGAGAGTGACAAAGAGGGATTCGAGCTTGGAGCGATTGACTTTGCGGCAGATGAGGTCAAAGAAGAGGCGCCGGTTGAAGAAGCCGCTGAGCTAGAGGGTGCACAGGACGTTACTGAAGAGGCTTTGGACGAAACTTCGGAAGAGGCTGCACAGGCTCCTGCTGAGGTTGCTCCGTCTTCTGCTGATGCGGATGACGAAGTTCCTCTCNTGAAGAGGCGCAAGAGGCTGGCCCTTCTGAGGTTGACGAGGTCGAAGAGTCCGTCGCTGACGAACTCGAACTTCCTGCCGAGGAAGAACTGAGCGCGCCTGAGCCTGCAAACGAAGAGGTCGAGGTCGAGGTGTCACTGTGCGAACTTGACCTCACCCCACTGCTTAAGGATGAGGCCCCTGCGGCGGAGAAGGTCGTTGAACCAGTCGTCGAGATTGAAGCTGCCGAACCTGCTGTCGACGCAGAGCTTAACATCTCCCCAGAGCCAGAGCCAGAGCCAGAGCCAGAGCCAGAGCCAGAGCCAGAGCCAGAGCCAGAGCTAGAGCTAGAGCCAGAGCCAGAGCCAGAGCTAGAGCTAGATTCCGAACCCGCAATTGAAGCAGAACCGCTCTTTGCGCCTCTCGACTTTGCCGCGACGGAGGAGCCTGCTTCGGATGAGGCGTTGGAGGAGGTCGAAGAGCTCGAAGAAGTCGAGACCCTCGACGACGCTGACATTGTCGAGGAAGAACTTGAGGAACTCGAAGAGGTTCATGAGTTTGAAGAGGTCGAGGCCCTTGACGAGGCTGACATTGTCGAAGAAGAGCTTGAGGAACTCGAAGAGGTTCATGAGCTTGAAGAGGTCGAGACTCTTGACGAAGAAGAGCCCCCTCTTGCGGCTCAAGAAGCTGAAGAAGAAATTCTTCCGATGGCTCCCTTCGACTTGCAGACTGAGCTTGAAGAGGCCGAGTTCTTCCTGCAGCAAGGGCTTTTTGACGATGCCGAGAGAGTGGTTGGTGAGATCCTCGAGGCGTTCCCTGATTCCGAAGAAGGGGGGACACTTAAGGAGCGAATTGCCCTTCGTCGTGTTGAGGTTAAGGAGGCAGAAGAGGCTGAAGCAGCTGTCTGTGGGACCGAAAAATCTCAAGAAGAAGGGTTCTTCGATCTTGCTGGTGAACTGAGCGAAGATGCTCTCTTCGGCGGTGATGATGCGGCCGATGATGTCGACAGAGAAGATCGCTTCGGGCTCGACGGGATTTTCTCAGCCTTTAAGGAAGGTGTCGAATCGCAGATTGAGTCGGACGACAGCGAATCCCATTTCAACCTTGGAATTGCCTACAAGGAGATGGGGCTGCTTGATGACGCCATGGATGAGTTCGATAAGGCGATGAGCAACCCCGCCCGGCGTATCGACGCCCTGACTCTCAAGGGAATGTGTCTGCTTGAGGGCGGACGCATCGAAGAGGCCGAAAAGGTCTTCCAGGATGGTATTGCCCACCCCGACCTTGTCGAGAACGAGCGCATCTGCCTCTACTACGAGCTGGGACTGATCTACGAGAAGGAAGAGCGTGCGCTTGAGGCGCTCGACTGTTTCAAGGCGGTGGCCGATGTCGATGTCTTCTTCCGGGATGTCGGTGAAAAGGTTCCTGAACTGAGAAAGAAACTTGGACTGGACGGGGAAGGTCAGGATGGTCCCAAGGGGAACAAGGATCGCGTCTCATATGTCTGATCAGGTTGTCAGGGGGAGTGTGCATGAGTGTTCTTGAGCATTTTGGCCTGGAGAGAGAACCTTTCTCCAACGCCCCTGATGCCCGTTTTTATTTCAACAGTGAACAGCACGGTCAGGCGCTTCTGCGTTTGATGTATGCCGTTGACTCCAACAAGGGGCTGGCGGTTCTGGTCGGAGGGGTTGGTGCCGGCAAGACGACGTTGGCGCGGCGGATGCTCGATAGCCTGCCGGAAGAGCGCTATGAGTCGTCCCTGTTGGTGATGGTACACTCTGGAATTACCCCCGAGTGGATCCTCACCCGTATCGCCATGCAGCTTGGAGTTGTGGCGCCAGAGGCGGATCGCCTCGCTCTGCTCAAGCAGCTCTATGATCGACTCCTTGAGATAGAAGCGTCTGGGCGGCGGGCGGTGGTTCTTATCGACGAAGCGCAGATGCTTCAGACTCGGGAGCTGATGGAAGAGTTTCGCGGTCTTCTCAATCTTGAGATCCCCGGCAAGAAGCTGCTGAACATCGTCTTCTTCGGACTGACCGAGGTTGAAGAGTGTCTGCGTCTCGATGAGCCCCTGGCCCAGCGGGTCGCAGTCAAGTATCATCTCCACTCGCTGACTCCCGAGCTGACCCAGTCGTACATCAAGCACCGTCTGCAGGTTGCCGGCGCCCGGCGTATGCTCTTTGCTCCCGATACCATCCCTGCCATTCATGCCTACTCTGGCGGTGTACCACGGGTGATCAATACCCTCTGCGACAACTGCCTCTTTGAGTCGTTTATGCGGGGGCTGGATGAGGTGGAGTTGAAGGTGGTCCTCAGTGCCGCCGGTGATCTCGGACTGGTCGGTACTCAGGCTTCGCACGAAGAGGATGATACTGACGATGAACTCGACGAGATTGAAGATATGCTCGATCGGCTGGAACACAAAGAGTAGATTGACATCCGACTGCTGCAGAAAATGGCCGGGTTTTCCGGCCATTTTTCGTTGAACCCGCTCAAGACAAGGTCGCCTGATCTATGGCCAACCGGATTCAGATTCTCCCCGAACAACTCTGCAATCAGATTGCCGCTGGCGAGGTGGTGGAGCGTCCCGCCTCGGTGGTTAAGGAGATGGTGGAGAACGCCCTCGATGCTGGGGCGAGCCGGGTTGTCGTCGAAATTGAAAAAGGAGGCCGTCGTCTGATCCGGGTGACTGACGACGGTTGCGGCATGGGGCGTGAGGATGCCCTGCTTTGCCTCGAGCGTCACGCCACCAGCAAAATTCGCAGTGGCGAGGATCTTTTCCGTATTGGTACACTTGGCTTTCGTGGCGAGGCGCTCCCCTCCATTGCTGCGGTCTCCCGCTTCACTCTGCGCACCAGTGATGGTGAGGACGAGTCAGGGTGGGAGATCATCGTCGAAGGGGGGACGGTGCGACGGGTCAATGCCGTTGGCCTGCCGAGAGGGACAAGTATTGAGGTGCGTGACCTCTTTTTCAATCTGCCGGCGCGGCGCAAGTTTCTGCGTCGTGATGAGACCGAGATCGGTCACATTGCCGACAATGTCACCAAGCTCTCACTCTCCCATCCTGAGACCCAGTTTCTCTTGACCCACAACGGGCGGAATCTGGTCGAATTGCATCGTCACAGTACCCTCGCTGAGAGGGTTGGTACTCTTCTTGGTCGCCCCTTGTTGCGGGAGCTGCAAAAGATTGAGGTCGAAGAGGAGGGGTTGGCTCTCTCCGGTTTTATCTCACGCCCTGAACTCAACCGTGCGAGTACGGCCACCATGTTCACCTATATCAATGGGCGTTACATTCGTGACCGGGTGGTGCAACACGCCCTGCTCGACGCCTATCGTCACCTTCTTCCGCGGGGGCGCTACCCGGTTCTGACCCTTTTTTTGAGGATGGATCCGGCTCTGGTCGATGTCAATGTGCATCCCACCAAGCATGAGGTTCGTTTTCGCGATCAGCGGCGGGTGCATGATTTTCTCACTGCCGCTTTGAGGCGTGTTCTCCAACCTTCAGACTGGCTAGACCCGCAACAGCCTGCCCCCCATTCGATTCCTGAGCCGTTAGAGCAGGAGGCCCACGAGACAGTGGTCCCGGCTGCAACCCCGCCACCGCCCACCGCAAAGGAGGCGACACAGCGGGTTTTTGAGGCGTTGCAGAGCTACGGACAGGGAGGCGGTTCTCGAAGTCCGTCGCAAGAGCGAGAGCCGTTCTCTTTTTCTCTGTCGCATTCAGGACACGCAAGATTGGCTGATCCGTCACCTTATGGGGAGGCAGGAGAGGATCAAGAGACGGCTGAAGATACGGGAACGTTTTCTCGGCTGCGTTATATCGGTCAGTTCCATTGCAGCTACCTCCTCTGTGAGGATGAGGGGGCTCTACTTCTTATTGACCAGCACGCAGCGCATGAACGGATCGGTTTTGAGCGCTTACGGCAGCAGTATCGGCAAGGGGTGGTCGCCAGTCAGTCTCTTCTCTTCCCTCGGATTTTCGACCTCGACCATAGTCGCTCTGTGGCGTTAAAAGAGCAGACACAAGAGCTTGAACGCCTCGGCTTTGTCGTTGAACCGTTCGGCGGGACGTCCTTTGCTCTTAAAGGGGTGCCGGCCCTTCTCGGGGAGAGCGGTGCCGAGACCCTGCTTCATGATGTGAGCGCTGAACTGGTGGCTGTGGGGCGCAGTCATCGGGTCGAAGAGAAGATCGAAGAGATCCTGATCCTCATGGCCTGTCACAGCGTGGTGCGTGCTAATCAGCCGCTTTCGCCTCAGGAGGTGACAGTTTTGTTGCGCGATCTCGATCATGTCGATTTTAAAGGGTATTGTCCGCATGGTCGGCCGGTGCTTAAACGTCTTGATCTCGCCGAGATTGAGAAGATGTTAAAGAGGGGATGATGGTTGATCTTGGTGGTGATTCGCCGTTACCA
>PKUF01000053.1 GCA_002869635.1 Desulfuromonas sp.
GACATGCCCTGAGCCTCCTTAAGAGAGATGCCCTCCCCCGTCCTTGCAACCGGTTCAGCGCCGAGAGCGAGGCTGAACACCTCGAAGCACTTTACCGCAGCGCACTTCAGGCCTCTCAAACGTAAAAAACCGCTCCGGGAAGTGACCTTCCGGGAGCGGTTTCCATGCACAGATGGTGTGGCTGTAATGTCAGCGTCGACTGCGCGGCGGATTCTCCTTGTCGTTACCGGCATTGATACTTTTAGCCAAATTCCCCTGATTCCGCCGCAAAAGAACCGCACCATTTTCGGTATTGAAGAAGATTTTACGACCGAGATTCCCTCCCATATCGGAACTCACAATCGAAATACGCGCTTCTTCAAGCATATGCTCTGCAAGTTTGATATTACGCTCCCCCACGGCAAGCAGCCCATCGGGGTTGTGCCACATGGAGGCTCCGCCAAAAACCTTGGCCTGCAACTTCGAACGGGTCGCCCCAAGATCAATCACCTTGTCGATCAAACGAGGAATCGCCACATTCCCGTATTTAGGGGTCGGCAAACCTTCACCGTTCCAAAGAGGAAGAAGGTAATGATTCATCCCACCAATCCCGCTCTGGGGATCCCATAGGCAGACAGAAATACAGGAACCGAGAACGGTGCTAATCAGCCTCGCCTCTCGGGTAACATATAGCTCGCCGGGATAAAGATAGCGACTTTTGGGGGCGGTCGGTTCGCTCACGCAGGGGTCATCACTTTCAGACAAAGGGAACGACGTTAAAAAACTTCGCCATCTTCGAACAGGAAGAAATTGCCATCTTGAGCAAAAACACTGACCCCCTCATCTTCGGGCTCCGGAAGCACCAGAACAAAATGGGCCCCTTCACCTCGGGCACTTGAAACGCTGACACTGCCGCCGAGCAACTCCACAACCGCGCGGGTAATACTTAGGCCGAGACCATGTCCACGGTGGCTTTTGGTCGTCCCACTCTCCATTTGATGAAAACGATCAAAGATATGTTCGTGTTCACTGACATCGATGCCGACACCGTGATCCCGCACCGAAAGACGCAGGACCGACTCAGAGAGTTCGACACCGATCTCGACTTTTCCCCCTTGCGGACTGTACTCGACCGCATTGGAGAGAAGGTTGGTCAACGCAACCTGAAGTTTTTGCGCATCGGTGGTAAAGACAAAGGAATCACTTGTTCGACCCTCGACCGTTGCCGTCAACTCAAAAACGATCTCTTTCGCTTCGGCAAGGTGCTGCAACAGATCGAGGGTCCCACGAACCATCGCCGGCAGGTCGACATGTGCAAGATCAGGGTGGACAGCTCCCGCCTCCATCTCGGCGGCAACAAAAATATTTCTCAGCTGAAAATCAAGATCGTAGGCTTCGTTAAAGATCAATCCCCCTAAGCGAGTCGCTGTTGCCGGGTCGAACTGACCGTTTTTCAGATGCTTGGCCAAGCCGAGAATTGCCGTTAGCGGATTGTTGATCTCATTACGGATATTGGAGAGGAAATGACTCTTGACCGCCTCGGAATCGGCGAGTTTATGATTCATCTCTTCCAACTTCTGTGTCAGCTCTTCAAGGTCGCTTAGCGCCTTTCGATTGAGCTGGAAGCGGGATTTGAGTTCATCGATCAATTCCTGATCTGTCAGCGGGTGCATGGCAGACTCCACGAAAAAAGAGGATCCCGACACGGGACGTTGGCAGCGAGTGCCAGAAACAATCTATGGCCAAGGATTATATGCCAGGATAGATAAGCTGACAACAACACTTGTTTAAAAAAAAGGGGGCAGCCCCTAGACAGCTAGCCCATGTATCCTCTTAAATACCTGTTTTAACTGAGATAATTATTCCTTCGAAATGCCGTTAAAACGACGCAAATGACGCTTCCACTGGCGAAGGGTGGTTGTATCTGGCGGCTATTAAAGACCTATGGAACAAAGAAGAGCGTCGACTAGACCATGAGTCACAGAATGACGCAGAACCTCGTAGGTCGCGTCACTTTCCATACCGTCGCAATCCGTCGCCCCAGCAAGGGACTGATTCACCATTCGGACCGTGGCAGCCAGTACTGCTCGGTCAGCTACCAGATGCTGATGCGGCAGTTCGGGATGCAGCCATCGATGAGTCGCAAGGGGAACTGTTGGTACAATGCTCCAATGGAGAGTTTCTTCGGAACGCTCAAGATGGAGCTGGTTCACCTTCGAAAGTATCGATCTCGTCAGGAGGCCGCAACCGATAGAAGGGAAGACATCGAGGGGTTCTACAATCAACAGAGGCATCAAGCCAGCCTAGGCAATCTCTCTCCGACATCTTTTTGGAGGAAAAAAATCACAAAGAGGGGGCAGCATGACCATAAACATGGTGTCCACTTTTTCCAACTTAATTTAACGGTCCATCAAATAGAAAAAGGCCCGTCGAAAAATCGACGGGCCTTTCACTTCATTTTGGCGCGCGGTATAGGATTCGAACCTATGACCTTTGGCTCCGGAGGCCAACGCTCTATCCAGCTGAGCTAACCGCGCACAGGACGAATCTTATACCGCATCCGCTGTGGGAACGCAACCGCAAAGTTGCGGCGTCTTGGCCGCTTGTCGCGGCCGGGGTGCCGGTGCTAGACTGGCGCCAGAGTCTACTGACGTTGTTACCGATACCCCTTGGTGGAGTTGTTCATGTCCCGTCGTTTTCTGATCTGCGCCCTCTTCTTGCTTGTTGCTCTCATCTTAGGTGGAGAGGCGTTCGCCGCCTACAAGATGGAGAAGATCGAAGATGGCGTCTGGGCGGCGCTGGCGCAGCCGGGGGGGAAAGCAACGAGCAACGCCATCTACGTCGAGGGGAAGCATATCGGGCTGGCCGGGGGCTCGCATTTTGATGCCGCAAGCCTTGACGAGCTGCTGGCGGCGATCAAGACGGTGAGCAGCAAGCCGCTACGCTTTATCGTGCTGGCGCATCATCACCGCGGCTTCTCCCATATCGACTTCGACTTTCCGCCGGGGGTCGAGGTGATCCTCTCGGAGCCGACCCTTGAGAGCCTCAAGAGCGAGGTGCGGCGCGTCGACTTCCCCCATATCCTCTACAGCGACGCCCTGCAACTCGACCTCGGTGGGATGAACGTGGTGCTGAGCAACACCCTGCGCGGCCACGCCGAGGGGGACACCCTCATCGCCCTGCCCGAGGCCGAGACCATCTTCACCGGCGATCTGGTCTATGTCGACAGCGTCGGCTATCTCGGCGACGGCAGCATGCGCGACTGGATCATCGCTCTCAGTTTTATCGAGGAGCTGGGGCCGAAGCGGATCATCCCCGGGTACGGTCCGGTCAGCCCGCTCTCGGCGGTGGACGACTTTCGTAGCTACCTGCGCGCCTTCTTCACCGAGATCCTCGCCCACATCGAGCGGGGGGAGAGTCTGGCCCAGACCAAGAAGAGTTTCAACCTTCCGGCCTACCAGCAGCTCCCCGGCTACGACCTCTTCATGCCGAAGAACATCGAGCGGGCCTACAACGACCTCAAGGCGACCCTCGCCGAGTGACCCTCCCCTACTCTTCTTCTTTGTAACTCTTGCGAATCAGCAGCAGCACCCCACCGGCGAGCAGCAGCAAGACGATCGCCACGGCGCCACCCATCTTGCGCTTCGCGAGGGTCGCGTCGATCTCGGCGATCTGGCCTTCGACCTTGTCGAGGCGGGTGCCGAAAGCGGCGGTTTCGCTGCGCACCTTCTCGACATCGACGCTGTGGAAGAGGCGGTGAAAGTCGTTACGCAGAGCAAAGAGGGCATCCTGCATCGGGCGGATGGTGAGGCCGATGCGGCGCAGGCGGGGGAGCTCCCCTTCAAGTTCAGCGATGCGGCTGTCAGTCGCCGAGATGGCGTCGCGAATCTGCGCCGCCCGCTCGAAGCTGTGACAACGCGAGCAGTCCTGCTCGTTGATCAGGGCGCCGCTCGCCTCTTTCACCGCGTGGTTGCCGTGACAGGTGACACACTGCGGCCCCCCCGTACCAAGAGCGGCGCCGTGGGCGCTGGCGAGATAGTCTTCGCGCACCCCGACGTGACAGCGGCCGCAGAAATCAGGAACACCGTTCGGCTCGGGGACACCGATGAAACCACGTGAGGGGTCCATCGCCATGTCGAAATCGGCGGGATCGCCGCCGTGACAGCCGTGGCAGGAGATCCCGTTAGCGGCATGTACACTCCCCTGCCAAGCGGCGACCGGGGCGGCGAGGTAGCCGTCAAGCCCCCCGTGGCACTGCAGACAGACGGTCTCGTCTTCGGCCAGCGCCAGCGTCGGCAACGAGAAAAGAAGAAGCGCAAGAATCAAAAGATTACAGATACGGCTCATCATGAGAAATGCCCCCAGATCGACAGACCGACGAAGAGAAGAATCCCCA
>PKUF01000017.1 GCA_002869635.1 Desulfuromonas sp.
CTCCCTCGGCGCCACCTGGCGCGAAGCGAACTGGTCGTGGGAGAACCGCGGTGAAGTCCGCACCGCCGACGACAGTGAAAAGATCAACCTGCTCAGCAACGCCGTCGGAACGATCCGCCAAGGGCTCGCCCTTTCGGGACGGCTCTTCGCCAACCGCAGCGACAACGTCAGCGGCGCCGAGAGCCGCGATGGTGAGCTGCGCCTCGGCATCGCCTGGCGCCGCCTTGAGAGCCGCTGGATCTTCTTCGACCGCCTCGACTACGGCATTGAACGGGAGCGGACAAGCGACAACAGCCGCTACGCCAGCTGGCGACTCGTCAACAGTCTGCACGCCAACGTCACCCCCAACCGCCGTACCCAGATCGCCCTGCAGGCTGGTCTCAAGTACCTGCAGGAACAGTACGACGACCGACGCTACCGTGGCTTCACCGACCTGCTTGGCAGTGAAATCCGCTATGATCTCACCCCGTCCTGGGATCTCGGTCTGCACGGCCAGATGCTCCACAGCTGGAGTTCAGGCGAGATGGCATGGCGTAGCGGCCTCTCCGTCGGTCACAAGGTGGCGAAGAACGCCTGGGTCAGCCTCGGCTATAACCTCACCGGCTTCTACGACGACGACTTCTCGCGCAGTGACTTTACCGCTCAGGGGCCGTTCATCCGCTTCCGCTTCAAGTTTGACCAGAACAGCCTAAAGGAGATCCTGCAGCAACCTTGACCTTTTGCCGCGACAACGGTACAAGGAGAGGGACTTTTCTGCTTCTGCCAAGGCGGCTGTTATGGACCTTCTCAAGAGTGCCACCCTGCTGATCGTCGAAGATGACGTCTGCCTGCGTCAAGCGACGGTAGCATTGATGCGACGACATCTGAAAACGGTCTACGGCGCCGAAAATGGTCGAGACGCCCTCGCCCTTTTTCATCAACACCGTCCCGATCTCGTCCTCACCGACCTGCGCATGCCAGAAATGGACGGTCTCACTCTCACTGAAAAACTGCGCGAAATATCCCCCGAGACCCCGGTCCTTCTCTTTACCGCCTTCTCCGACTCACCGACCTTGATCCGCGGCATAGAGCTCGGAGTCGCCGGTTTTATCCCCAAACCGGCCACCAGCGAACAACTTCTTACTCCTTTGCTTAAAGCGGCGCGACCCATCCTTCAAAAACAACAGGTACAAGGACTACAGCAGGAATTGCAGCTCTCGGTTGAGCGGCTTCTCGGCCGGGGGGAGACCCTCTCGGCGATCGCAGCTCAGACGGCTCGCATTGCTCGCACCGACTACCCTCTGCTGCTGCAAGGAGAGACCGGCAGCGGCAAATCGCGTCTGGCCGGACTGGTTCATCGCCTCAGCCCACGCCACGAACATCCATTTGTGACCGTTCAGCTTGGCGCCCTCCCCGAGTCGCTGGTTGCCTCCGAACTCTTCGGACACCAAAAGGGCGCTTTTACCGACGCCACACAGAGTCGACGTGGCCGTATCGCCGAAGCCGATGGAGGGACTCTTTTTCTTGATGACATCGATGCCGCGCCATTGACCGTTCAGGGGATGTTGCTACAGCTGGTAGAGGAGCAGACTTACACCCCGGTCGGATCCAATTGTCCTGAGCACGTCAATCTGCGAATTATCGCCGCCAGCAATCGGGATCTCGCCGCCATGGCCCTTGCCGGCACCTTTCGTCAGGACCTCTATTATCGCCTTGCCGGGCTGCTCATTGACCTCCCCCCCCTGAGAAACATCCCCGAAGAGATCCCCCCGCTTGCCAATCTTTTGCTTGAAGAGTGCTGTCTCGAACTTGGACGTCCGCCTCTACGACTTGAGAAGGAGACCCTGAAGATCCTCTGTCATCACCCCTGGCCAGGAAACGTCCGCCAACTTCGTAACACCCTACGCCAGGCCGCCCTGCTTGCCGGACATAAAATCGATGGCGACCAGATTGAGCAATTCCTCTGTGGCTCGTCCTCTTCGTGTCCAACTCCCGTGCCGAAGGAAGAGACCTTCTCCATGACAATGGAGGAGGTGGAACGCTGGGCTTTTCGTCGCGCCCTCGAAGCCGCTGGGCAAAAAAAAATGGTTGCCGCCCGACTTCTCGATCTCAACTACTACACCTTCAAACGTCGCCTCGCCCGTCTCGGACTCGACGTTGAAACAAGATGACTATCCAAAATGGATAGTCATTTTCGATAACACCCCTCTTTTTAATCCTGCCCCCACAACACAAAAAAGCTCTAAACCCCTGGGACAAAAAGACTTTACACTTGGCTTGCTCCATGCAGTCACATGGTGGTGTTTTTCACTGTCTTTTTTATGAACGTATCCAGGAGGATCCCCCTTTGCCGCGCCCCTTCCGCCAGCAAGCCCCCGACGGAGCCCAAGCTCTGCTTGAGACAACGGCACGATTGCGGGTCCTGCACGCCCTTTTCGAACAGTTTGTTCCGGCGACGGGCGATCCCTCCCCTTTGCACCTCCAACACTTTCTCGCAACCTACACACCATTGCGGAAAGAGCTTACCGGAATCCTTCGCCGCTCCTTGCAAGGAACTTACAGTAAACAGCTTGAACACCTCTCGGGGCTACTTGAGAGCACACTCCCCGAAGGATTCCCGAGCTCACCTCAGGGGCAGCAACTCTGTGAAGCTCATCGTGATCTACACCATATCCTTGCGCTCTTTGAGAAGGTCAGCTCTCCCTCGTGAAAGGAGTCCCTCATGCTGCAATTCCGCACCTTCTTCTCTCTCTTTCTCGTTTTGGTGGCGGGGCTCCCTCTCGCTCGTGCCGAACCGACAACGGAGCCTCTTCAGATCACCCTGATCGCGCAAAAGATTCTCATCGATGATCAGGGAATTGAAACGTTCGGCACGGCCGACAGGGCCGAGCCGGGTGATATCGTCGCCTATGCCGCCACTTATCACAATGTCTCAAGCCGGCCTCTAAGTGGCGTCAACGGGATGCTCCCAATCCCTGAGGGGATGGAACTCATCCCCGGAAGCATCGCCCCTGCCGACTTTGAAGCGAGTCTCGACGGAGTATCGTTTGCCCCTGCCCCGCTGCAACGCACTGTGCGTCTGGCGAACGGAACACTGGAAAAACGCCCCGTCCCCTATCGTGATTACCGCGCCCTACGCTGGAAGATGGGAGACCTTTCCCCTTCCAGCAAGCAAACAGTCAACGCGCGGGTTCGTATCGTAACAACCGTAACCCCTTAACTCAGGTGTCTGACACCCCAAACCCCAATCATGGAGGAACAATCATGAAACACCCCGCACCGTATCGTCCGGGCTGGCAATGGATCCCGCTTCTGGTTCTGTTGCTGCTCACCCTCGGCGTCAGCCAGAGTTTCGCGACCCCGTTGGCCGGCACCACCATCGGCAATCAGGCCTCGGCGACCTACACCGACGCCTCATCGATCAGCCGAACCTCGACCTCGAACACCGTCACCACCGTGGTCCAGCAGATCGCCAGTCTGACCCTGACAACGTCCCAGACCAAGTCGATCTCACCGGGGAGCACCGTCTATTTCCCCCACACCCTGACCAACACCGGCAACGGCAGTGACTCCTTCTCACTGTCCGCGGTCGATGCCGACACCGGCGCTGTCACCTTCAACAGCATCTCGATCTACGCTGACAGCGACGGCAACGGTATCCCTGACAACGGCACGGTCATCAGCAGCACCGGAGCCCTCGCCTCCGGCACCGCGTTCAAGTTCGTTGTCGCGGCCACGGTCTCAGGCACCACCTCAACCCCGGCGACGGAGACGATTACGGTGACCGGCACCAGTGTCCTCACCGGCTCGGTCACTGCGAGCAACACCGACACGGTCAACGCCACCGGCAACGCCGTCATCAACATCAATAAGTCTCTCTCAGTCAGTTCTGGCCCCTCACCGAGCAGCGGAAACATTCTGGTTACCCTGACCTACTCCAACACCGGCAACAGCACCGCCACCGATGTGACGATCACCGACATCATCGGCACGGACGACACCGCCGGCATGACCTATGTCCCCTCGGCCTCCGCGAACCCGCTCTGGAGTGGTGGCGGCACCCTCGATGACGCCAGCGACGGTGACGACGGCGGTATCGATTACTCCTACGACGGCCCCAGCAAAACGGTCACTGCCGTCATCGCCTCAATCGCCCCGTCGGTCTCGGGCACCCTCAAGTTCTACCTCACGGTTAACGGCAGCGTCGCTCCAGGAAGCAGCAAGACCAACAACCGTGCCTCCTACTCCTATGATGACGGCAGCGGCTCCACCATCAGCGGCCAGTACACCAATTACGCCGCCTACACCGTCCTCCAGACCGCCTCGGTAGTCGCCAACGGCTCAAGCACGGTCAGTACCAACGGCACCTCCGAGCCGGTCTCCGTGGCGAGCGCCAATCAGGGGGCAATCGTCTCCTTCGACAACTACATCTGGAACACCGGCAACGGCACCGACACCTTTGACATCACCCTCGGCAGCAGCAACTTCCCCGCTGGGACAACCTTCCAGCTCTACAAGGCCGATGGTGTCACGCCTCTGACCAGCACCTCAGGGACCGGGGCTCCCGACACCGGCCCGGTGGCCGCGGCGGCATCGTACAAGGTCGTGGTCAAGGCGACCCTGCCGGCCTCGGCTTCTGGCGGCGGCGCCTACACCGTCACCCTCACCGCCACCTCGGTCTCTGACACCAGCAAGAGCGACACTGTCATCGACCAACTGACCACAATCAGCGGCAACGTGGTTGACCTGACCAATAACTACGTTCACGATGACGCCAGCTGTAATGACACCGGTGACAGCTGCGGCTACGGCGTCAGCACGGGTGAGGCATCCCCCCAGACGACCAATACGGTCAATCCCGGTGCCTCGACCAGCTTCACCCTTTATGTCAATAACACCAGCGGCGTTGCCGACACCTACAACCTCTTCGCCGACGACGACAACACCTGGAGTTCTCCGGCGAGTAACGATCTCCCCTCAGGCTGGACTGTCGCCTTCAACTCGGGGACCTGCGCCAGCCCCGGCGGCAGCATCACCAACACCGGCGTCGTTACGGTCGGCGACAACGCTGCCGTCTGCGCCACCATCACCATCCCGGCCGGGACCGCTGCGGGAGACACGGAGATCTACTTCCGAGCCGTCTCGCCGACCACCGGCGCGGTCGATACCAAACATGACCGTATCACTGTCAACGCTGTTCGTGCCTTGGCGGTCGCCCCCGACAACTCGGGACAGATCTTCCCCGGCGGGACCGTGGTCTACAGTCACCTGCTCACCAACAATGGCAACGTCGTCGAAGGGGACGGGACGGTCAGCTCTATCGCCCTGAGTCTGGCGGATACCCTCAGCGGCTGGGCCTCTGTCGTTTACTACGACAAGGATGACAACAGCACCCTCGACACCACCGACCCCATCGTCTCCACCGCCCTGCACAGCATCAGCGGCGTCGACAACCTCGACGACGGACTGGGAATCGGCGAGGTCGCCCGTTTCTTTGTCAAGGTGACCGCACCTCTGGGCGCGGCGATCGGTGACATCAACCAAACGACCCTCACCGCCACCACGACCAACGGGAGCTACACCACCTCGGCTCCGGCGGCAGCGACCTCTCAGGACACCACCCAGGTCATCGCCGGCCAAGTCCGTATGGTCAAAACTCAGGCGCTCGACAGTGACTGCGATGGAGATATCAGCGACGAAACGGTCACGGTCTACAGCACCGCCCAGATCACCACCGGCGCAATTCCCGGGGCCTGCCTGCGCTACAAGATCGTCGCCACCAACGACGGAACCGCCGCTGTCGACTTGCTCATCATCAGTGATGCGACCCCGGCCAACACCGTCTACAACTGCGGCGCCGGCGATGCCATCATCGCCGCGATTACCGGTAGCGGCTCGGAGAACACCATCACCGCGCCAGCCTGTGGCTCGGCCGGTACCATCAGCGCCACGGTCGGGACTCTGGAACCGAGTGCCACCTCAACGGTGACCTTCGGCGTCCAGATCAACCCCTAACCCCGCTCCACGGTCGCCCCCGACTTTGGGGGGGTGACCGTACGGGATATGTTCTCCCGGCAGGGGAGGGTACCCCTCCCCTGCCGGAACCCTGACTTTTTACGGAAAACGTATGAACCGTTTCGTCTCGACAATCTGGCTCTTCTTGCTGCTCACCACGCTCGTGGTGCCTGCGGCGTGGGCCGGTCTGTCA
>PKUF01000094.1 GCA_002869635.1 Desulfuromonas sp.
GGAGCATCTGCGTGAGGCCGAGACCGTTTTGAATCAGGCCCAGCGCGACCTCGACAAGGGGCGCGAAGAGCTGCGCGACGCCGAGGCGGCGAAGGAGAAGAACGCAGGTGAGACCGCCAAGTGCAACGAACTGATCGCGGCGGCCGCGGCGGCGCCGTCGTTGACTCTCTGGTGCGCCGACTACACCCTCGATCTGACCGGCGATGTCGGGACGATCGAACTGGCCCGGGGCGGGATCCCGGCACTGATCCGCCCGGGTGGCGGCGACGGTGAAGGGGAGGCGGCCTACACGGCGAGCGACGGGATCGCGGCGATCACTGCGCTGGGCAGCGGCGCTGCCGCCTTCTATAACGCCGCCGTGCAACCAGGAGCGGCCAAGTGGCGGCCGCGCTACCGCACCGGCACCATCACCTCGATCACCAGTGTCATCCACACCTGCACCGTCGCCCTCGATGCGCTGACGGTGAGCGACAAGGCGATCAACGTCAACCAGTCGGCCAGCATCGTCGGGGCGGTGATCGACTACCTCGACTGCAACAGCGCCGCCTTCGAAGTGGGGGATGCGGTGGTGGTTGAGTTTCGCGGCATGGACTGGAACGTGGCGCATGTGATCGGGTTCGCCGACGGTCCCAATCCCTGCGACACCGGCGGGATCCCCGGGGGCGGTGGCTGTGAAGAGCCGACCCTCTTCCTCTCTGGCCCCGACTACAAGATCTGGGGCGAGTCGGCGCAATGGCAGGTCGTCGGCGGGACGGGGCCGTTTTCGGTCTGCTTCCACGGCTGCTACTACGGCTATGACGACTGCCTCGGTCTGCAAGAGGATGGCCGCACGATCATCCTGCCAGAGTTCTGGACCAGCGGCTGCAGCTGCGGCGCCTTTGTCGCCTCGATCAGCGACGTCTCTGACCCGTTGGCCTGCGGATCGCGTACGATCTACCTCAACGTCGGGCGCGGCTATAACCAGTATTACGATTTCTGGGATCCGGCCGGCTGCTACAGCGGCAGAGGGGATCTCGTTGAGTCGGTCAAGACCCTCTACACCGGCAGCATGACCGGCCGCACCGTCGATACCTACGAGAGCGGCTGCAAGCACTACACGTTCTATCTGGTCTGCCCCGGCCCGCCCGGGTTCGACTACAACCTGCTTGGGGCACTGTATGACGAAATCAAGTGACAGCATCGCCGAGAGCATGCGGCGCGACGGCATCCCCGAAGAAGCGATCGCGGCATGGCAAGAGGCGCAGGCCGAGACCGGCTGCCTCGACAAGGTGCGCGACGCCGCCCGCAGCCTCGGCGCCATCGCCCGCAGCGGATTTTGCCGGGTGACCGAAGAAGAGCACGTCAGGCGCATGGCGATCTGCCGCGGCTGCGACCATTTCACCGGCGCCACCTGCGCTCTGTGCGGCTGCGTCATGGAGATCAAAACCCGCTTCGCCGCAGCAAGCTGCCGGCAGCGGTTGTGGTAAACCACCTCACCCTTCAAAGGAGATGATCATGTATCTGCGTGGAGAACTTTCTGAGACCATCGCCACCGGCGCCAGCGCCAGCACCCCTTGGGACAAACGAGACGGCATCGCCCTCAAGGATCTCCCCCTTGTGGTCGGAACGGTCGGCAGTGACGCGGATGTGACGGTCACCGTCGAGCAAAGCCACACCGGCGTCGGGGATGAGGTGCACTATTCCGAAGTCGTCAGCAACGTCCCCGGTAACGCTACTCTGGCGGCTGGTACGGTGGGTGGCTACAAGTTCGAGGTGGTGGCGCCTTATGTGCGCCTTAAGATCGCCAACGACAGCGGTGGCGATGCCGTTGTGAGCGGCTGGCTTTACGGGAGAAACTAGCGATGGGCGGGAACGTTTGCACCGACCTGCGCCTTTCTGCCGATCGTGGGCTTTGTGACGGGGTAACGGTCAACAGAGATCTCTCCCTTTGTGCGGATGACGACCTCGGGTTCGATGCGCAGTGGGCGCTGGCGCCTTTAACGGTAGCCACAAGCAGGGCCTCGAATGCGACTGTGCTACAGGCCGATGGCTCCTTAGCGACGGTTGGCAACAACGTCCCTGCGGTCAACGGCATGACCTACGTGGGGGGCGCGTTTGACGATGCCGGGCTGATAGTTTCGTCCGCGGTGAAAGCAAGGTTCGGACTCTCCAAGGTGTATTCAGAAGCACCTTATCTGCTCTGTGAAGGATCCGCCACAAACCTCGCACTGCACAGTGAAGACTTTACTTCAACCTGGTTCCCCGGGGGGACTCCCACTTCGACAATAACGGCAAACGCAACGACGGCGCCTGATGGTGCAGACACAGCAGATAAGATTGAATACGCCTTGGCGGGGGCACGAGTCACTCAGAGCATTACTGTTGCGGCCGGGGTGACTGATTACACTTTTTCTGTTTACTGCAAAGAGGGATCTGGAGATGGGACGCGTCTGTTTGTTTATGGCACGTCTGGGTCTATTAAAGCCGCAAGTTACCCAAATGTCTCGGCCGGCGAACCTTCTGCCAATGGTTTTTATCGCCTGTCGGTTACGGTGAACGAAGCCGATGGCACAGGGTTTAGTGCTGGGGATACGCTCGTCTTTTACATCTACACAGACTCATCGTCTGGAAGTGTTGCGGGATCTTATGTTTATGCGTGGGGGGCACAAATAGAGGCTGGAGTGCATGCAACGTCGTACATCCCGACGGGTGGGGCGACGGCCACTCGGGCCGCGGCAATATCGGTCCCGTGCGATATGGGCGGATCTGTCCTGACCCCAGCCCAACTCGGGTTCGGCTCCTGCCTCTATGGCGAGGTTGTTGTTAACCCGAGGCTTCCCGTCATCTCTGGTACGGCGGGCAATGCCATAACATGCACCGGTAGCGGCGTGTCAATTGCGGTGTCCGTGTATAACACCGGTCAAGTAAAAATGGCGGTCGTCCCGAATAGCGGGCTGCCCATTGCCCAGAGCACAAAGGTCGTCTCCAACGGGGACACGGTCACTATTCGTTTCTTTTGGGACGCTGCAAAGCAGCAACACGGGATTTCTGTCGATGGTGAGCCCTGGGTTGTTACAGCGAATTCGGCCAGTTTCGTCATCCCTTCGGCTGTCGCCATTGGAAGTTCACCGACCGGGTCAGGGTACCTCGCAGGGCGGTACGAACTTGGTCGGTTCAGGACCTACGCAAGCCGGCAAGAGGCAATTATTAAGGGGGAGTGGCACGACCTATGAGATACGCGATCCTTGAGTTGACAACGTCCAACACAGAGCAGCTGGCCATCGAAGAAGTCGAAACACTTACCGGGCTCGGGCAGGTGGACTATGCCCCGACCACCACCAGCGACGGGACTGTGGCGGTTCTTGTCCCGATGCCGCAAGAGGCCATCGACGCTCTGGACGCCGCAGCGCCTGCAGCCTTCTCGATTGTGTGGCGCGATGGTGAGGAGATGCCGTGGCCGGAATTCCCAACGACCTACACAGACGAGGGCGGTGAACCGATTGACGCCACCGTTCCGGCTGGGATGTTTTTCGGTTTTGTGCCGAGTTAAGAAGTAAATCAGGAGGGAAAGAAGAAGAGGGAGCGGTCGGGCAGGTGCTGGAACACCCGCCCGACCGCCGAGATCACAGAGTAGCCCTGTGAGCCCAGCCAAGGCTCCCCCGCCGCGATCGCAGCGGAGAGAGCCTACCAGAAACCGTTCAAGTTGGACAGTCCTTTAGACGGAGGCTCACATCATGAAGCATTACCCTGTTATCCCGTGGATCGGTGGCAAGCGGCGTCTGGCCAAAGAGATCCTGCCGCTTTTGCCCCCGCACAGCTGCTACGTCGAACCGTTCTGCGGAGCCGCGGCGATCCTGTTTCTCAAAGAACCAAGCCGGGCCGAGGTCATCAACGATGTCCACGGCGAACTGGTCAACCTTTATAGGGTGGTTCAGCACCACCTCGAGGAGTTCTGCCGGCAGTTCAAGCACGCTCTGGTCAGCCGACAGATTTTCGGCTGGCTGCAGCAGACCCCGCCCCACGTCCTCACCGACATCCAACGGGCGGCGAGGTTCTTCTTCCTGCAAAAGATGAGCTTCGGCGGCAAGGTCAGCGGGCAGACTTTCGGCACCAGTGCCGTGCAACCGCCGCGGCTTAACCTGCTCCGCCTCGAGGAAGATCTCAGCCAGGCGCACCTGCGCCTCTCCCGGGTCACCATCGAGCATCTCGACTGGCAGCGCTGCGTGGAAAAGTACGACCGGCCCGAGACCCTCTTCTTTGCCGATCCGCCCTACTGGCAGACCGAAGGGTATGGGGTTGACTTCCCCCTTGAGCAATACCACGCCATCGCTGGGGCGATGCGCACCATGAAGGGTAAGATGATCCTGACCGTCAACGACCACCCCGACATGCGGCGGATCTTCGCAGGCTTCGCCATGAAGACGGTCGGAATCAACTACACGGTCGGAGGAGCTGACAAAGGGAAGGGGAGGAAAGAGCTGATCATCTGGAACTGGGGAGGGTAGGGTGTGGCGGGTGTGTGCCCGCGTGTGCCCGATGCACGTAAAAAGGGGTTAGCGAAAAATCGCTAACCCCTTGATTTTATGGTGGAGCTAGGCGGGATCGAACCGCCGACCTCTTGAATGCCATTCAAGCGCTCTCCCAGCTGAGCTATAGCCCCGTGCAATGGAGCCACTTTATAGCAAAGCGTCTGTTGCTTTGTCAATCCCTTTTTTCTCTGGATTGCGTTTTTTGCTGGGGTTGTGATATGAATGGGAATTGCTGAAAATACTGGATCTTTTTGCTGTGAATGCACTATATTGGATTCTCTATTTTAGGGAGGTAAGATCATGAAAAGTTGTCGTTTTTACATTGTTTTGTTTGCGGTTTTTCTGCTCGCGCTGGGTGGTTGCAGTAAAAAGAAAGAAGAGTCGTCCAACGGTACCATGTATCGTGGTGACCTCCAACGCAGTGGCCAACTTGCCGGGACGGCGCTTGCGAAGCTCTCTGGCGAGAAGTGGTCGTACAAGACCGGATACTCTGTTCCCGGTTCTCCGGTGACCGATGGTTTGTCGGTTTATGTCGGGAGCATGGACCGTCAGGTTTATGCTCTTTCGTTGAAGGATGGGAGCAAACAGTGGGAGAGCAAGGTCGAGGGGAGTGTACTCAGTTCACCGGCTCTTGCCGGGGATAACCTCTACCTCGGGACCAATAACAATGAGTTTCTTGCGCTGAAAAAACAGGACGGACAGGTCCTGTGGCGGGTTGGAACCAAAGGTGAAGTTCGTTCCTCGGCGGCGGTGGTTGATGGGGTGGTCCTCTTTGGTGATAGCTCCGGGACGCTCTACGCGCTTAAGAGTGCCGATGGTTCGACGTTGTGGAGTGCAGACCTCGGTGGGGCTATTCTCGGTTCGCCGGCGGTTGAAGCCAAGACGGTTTACGTCGGAAGCCGTTCTAAGAAACTCGCTGCCTTCGACCTTGAGACGGGGGCGAAAAAGTGGGAATTTACAACCCGGCGCGATATCGTCGGAGGCCCCTCCGTAACTGCGGGGATTGTTTATGTCGGCAGCCTTGATCGTCAGTTTTATGCGGTGGATGCGGTCAGCGGCGCGAAAAAATGGACTTTCCGTGCGGGGAATGAAATCTCTTCGTCCCCGGCGGTGAGTCAGGGTATGGTCTACTTTGGTTGTGACGACAACCGGGTCTATGCGCTTGATGCGGCAAACGGAGAGAAAAAGTGGGTCTTTGCGACTCGCGGTATGGTCGGTTCATCCCCGACGGTGGTTGGCGATGTTCTTTATGTCGGGAGTCGCGACAGCCATATCTACGCTATTGAAGCGAAAAGTGGCAAGGAACTCTGGAAGTTCAAAACCGGTGGTTGGGTCCGCTCGACCCCGACCCTCAGTGAAGGGCTGGTCTTGCTCGGCAGCGACGACGGTAAGGTTTACGCGCTCAACTAACCCGCGCTACAACATGAATAAGACAAAGGGATGTCCATCGTGGCATCCCTTTTTTTATGGCCAAAATTTAGAGGATAAGGCTGATCAGCGAGAGGATAGCGATGCCGATAAGGAAAGGATCGATCTCTCTTCCTTTTCCGCCAAAGAGTTTGAGCAGGAAGTAGGAGATAAAGCCGAAGGAGAGTCCGGTGGCAATGGAGTAGGAAAGGGGCATGAGGATGAAAGTGAGAAAAGCCGGTCCCCCCTCATCAAAGCGGTAAAAATCGATCTGGCCGATGCTGCGCATCATGAAGAGACCGACAACGATCAATGCCGGGGCCGTGGCGTAAGGAGGAATGGCGGCAATCAGAGGGGTGAAAAAGAGGGCGAGAAGAAAGAGAGTGGCAGTAGTCAGGGCGGTCAGCCCAGTGCGTCCTCCTTCGGCGATGCCGCTGGCTGACTCGATGTAGGTTGTGGTGGTACTGGTGCCGAGCAAAGCCCCCCCCATGGTGGCCAAGGCGTCGGTCGCGAGCAGGCGCGGCAGACCGGCGATCTCACCCTCTTCATCGGTCAAGTCGGCCTCGCGACAGGTGGCGATTAGGGTGCCGAGACTATCGAAGAGGTCGACGAACATGAAGGTGAGGATATTAGCCCAAAGAGAGAGTGTGAGGGCACCGAGGATGTCGAGTTGAAGCAGAAGCGGTGCGGGAGAGGGGGGGAGGGCGAAAAGAGCGGTTGGCCAAGGGGAGAGGCCGCAGAGCATGCCGAGTAGAGAGGTCGCAAGGATTGATAAAAAGATCGCTCCTCGAATACGGCGGTTTTCAAGCCATAGCGCCAGAATCAGGCCCACCAAGCCACAAAGAACGGTCGGGGAGAGTGGTCCGAGTTTTAAGGGGATAGCATCTCCTTTGACGATCAAACCGAGGTTGCTCAGACCGATAAAGGCGATGAAGAGGCCAATTCCGCTGGAAGTGGCAAGGCGCAGTGAAAGAGGAATCGCTTTAACCAGCCGTTCACGCAACCCAACAAGTGTGAGAATAAAAAAGAGGGCGCCCGAGAGGAAGACAACACCGAGAGCTGTTTGCCATGGAACCTTTTGGCCGATAACGAGAGAGAAGGCAAAAAAAGCGTTCAGCCCCATCCCTGGTGCCATCATCAGTGGAGCATTGGCCCAGAGAGCGACCAGCAGGGTCGCCAGTGCGGTACTTAGACATGTGATGGTGGTTAGTGCCCCTTTGTCCATGCCGGTCACCGCAAGAATGTCGGGTTGGACAAAGATGATATACGCCGCAGTCAAAAAAGTCGTGGCCCCGGCGAGAAGTTCGGTCCGCAGGGTTGTGCCGCGGCTTTTAAGGTTGAAAAGATTAACGGTCATGTCTCTTCTTAAGGGCATTGCGGCCGCTATTGTTCTTTCGATCCACTTCAAGCTTGCGCCAAAGGATCTCTATTTGGTAATTCAGGAGGATGGAGTCGTTGCTTAGACCGAGAGCTTTGTAGAGCATCTCGGAGCACTCCTTATAGGCGTGAAGCTGCCAATACGCGAGGGCCGCGTGGTAGAGGATTTCTGCGGCCAGGGATTTAGGCAGGGGTGTGTTAATGATCGTGTTGAGGTGGACGAGGGCTTTTCTGGCATCCCCATGTTTTAGAAGCATAAGGGCTTCAAGATCGGTTCGGCGCGCAGGACCTTTTCCGAGATGATCCATCAAGGGAAGGACTTTCTCCTCTTGTCCCAGATTTAAGAGAAAGAGGGTGCCTAGGCGATGGCGCAAGAAATTGCGCTCCTCGCCTTGAACCTGAGAGAGGGCTTTATCATAATGGCGGGCGGCTCCTTCAAAATCGTTCAAACGTTGTCGCAGCTCACCCTGTAAAAGGGAGTCTTCAGACCCTGCCTCGTGAGAGCGGAGCAGTTGCGTGAGGATGTTGCTCGCTTTCTCGAAATGGTTCTCAAGCAGAGCAAGGCTGAGCTTCTCTCTGAGTTCGGCAGGGTCTTGAGGCGAGAAAGAGGGGATAAGCGAACAGCCACACAGGAGGGTCAGGGTCGTCAAGAGAGCCCATAGACGTTTCATCGTCTCTCCCAAAAGAAAGACGGGCCACTCCCCGTTAACGAGAGTGGCCCGAGAAGGATGGGTCAGGTTCAGGCGGTGAGGCGTTGCAGCGCTTCCATGTACTTCTCGCCGGTTTTGCGGACGATCTCCTCCGGCAGGGGCGGGGCGGGTGCCTTTTTATCCCAGTCGAGCGTCTCAAGATAGTCGCGCAAGAACTGCTTGTCGAAGCTCGGTTGGGGGCCGCCGGGACGATAGAGATCGCTCGGCCAGAAGCGCGAGGAGTCGGGGGTGAGCGCCTCATCGATCCAGAGTAACTTATCTTCGAAAATGCCGAACTCAAACTTGGTGTCGGCGATGATGATACCCTTGCTGGCGGCGAGGTCCCGTGCCCGCTCGTAGATGGCGAGGGTGATGTCGCGTGCTTCACAGGCTCTTTGCTCGCCGCAGAGTTCGACCGCCGTGGAGAAGGGGATATTCTCATCATGCTCGCCGAGCTCCGCCTTGGTCGATGGCGTAAAGATTGGAGCTTCAAGCCGGTCGCTCTCGACGAGTCCGGCAGGGAGGGTGATGCCGCAGATGCTGTTGCTCTGCTTGTACTCTTTCCAGCCGGAGCCGGAGACGTAACCGCGAACGATACATTCGATCGGCAGCGGCGCCGCTTTTTTGACCAGCATGCTGCGCCCTTTGAGCTGGTCGCGATATTTGTGGGTTTCAGCTGGAAAGTCGTCAACTTCGGTGGCGACGATGTGGTTGGGAATAATATCGGTCATCTGTTCGAACCAGAAGGTTGAGATCTGAGTCAGGACATATCCCTTGTTGGGGATCCCCTCGTTCATGATGACGTCGAAGGCTGAGATGCGGTCCGAGGTGACGATGAGCAGGTGTTCGCCGAGATCGTAGATGTCGCGGACTTTACCACGGTTGACCAGTTTAAGATCGGGGAAATTGGTCTCAAGGACGATCGGGGTCATGGTTAAAAGTCTCCTTCAAGGGAGGATTGAAGCGATGCGGAGATGACGATCTGGGCGGCATCACGCAACTGCTTGAGTTTCTCGTCAAGGTATTCCTGCTTACGCTGCCCGAGCAGGCTTTCGCGTAGAGACTCCCGCTCGCTTGCATCGATGCTGGCGGGGTCGGCGATCTCTTGCTCTTTAAGGGTCGCGACGATGAACTTGTCATCAACCTCTATGGCGCCAGAGAGGATCGGTTGCTCCGCGGTGAGGGCGAAGGCGGCCTCTGCCAGCTCTTGCGAACTGCCGACACCGGGAATGAAATCGCCATAGCCGCGGCTGAAGAGACCGGTCTCCTCGATCTCAAGTTTGAGCCCCTTGATCCCGTCCTCAATGCTTACGTCGGAGGCGAGTTTGCTCAGCAGTTCTTGGGCTGCCTCCTCAGCAAGAAGACGGCTCTGCTGTTGGCGGTAGGCTTCCTCGACGGCACCGCGGACGTCGGCAAAATCAGGGATGCGGCTCGGTTGCTTTTCCCGAACCGTGTAGAGGAGAACGCCCTTTTCCACCTGAACCGGACGGGTCAGCTCTCCGACGTCGAGTGAGAAGGCGACGCCGCTGACGTCGGGGAGCAGTCCGAAGCCGGGGATCGCTTCGCCGCGGGTAAATAAGGGGGTCTGCTCAACACTCAGACCACCCGCATCGGCGGCGGCTGCAAGACTCCCCCCTTTGCGGTTGATGTTGTAGAGGTCCATCGCTTTTTCAAAGGCAAGCTGCTTTGACTTGTCGGCGCGCGCCCCCTCTTTGACCGCATTAATGACATCGGCAAGTTTCTTTATGCCGGCTTCAACGTACTCGTCGGCGCGGATAATGTGGAAGCCATAGGAGGTCTCGACGACACCGCTGAGCTCCCCCGGCTTGAGGGTGAAGGCGGCCTCTTCAAAGGGAGCCACCATGGTGCCGCGGGTAAAGAAACCGAGCTCGCCGCCCCGGCTGGCACTGCCGGGATCATCCGAATGCTTGCGGGCGAGTTCGGCAAAATCGGCGCCCTCATCAAGGTCGACCAGCAGCTTTTCAGCGAAGGCGCGCTTCTCTTCTTTGACCTCGTCGCTGCTCTCGGCCTCAGCCTTGATCAGGATGTGAGAGGCTTTGACCTGCTCCTTGACCTCGTAGGCATCGAGATGGCGGCGGTAATATTTCTCAAGCTCCGCGTCATCCAGAGTCACCGCGTCACGACCATTTGCCGGGTCAAAGACGAGATAGTCGAGGGCAATCTTCTCCGAAAGACGGTATTCTTCCTTGTGCTCTTCAAAGTAGCTCTGTAGCGCTTCGTCATCAACGTCAACCTTGCTCTCGAAGAGAGGGGGAGCAAACTTTACCACGTTGAGATCAATCTTGTCGTTGCGACGATGGTATTCGGCATCGATATCGTCGTCATCGATGCTCACCTCTTCCTGGAGCAGTTCACGGACCTTGTCGACGAAGAGCTGGCGTTCCTGCATCGCTTCGAAGGCGTCGGTGGTGAGGCGCTGGTAGGAGAGGACTTGAACGTAACGCTCTTTGTTGAACACACCATTTTCTTTGAAAGCGTCAATGGCGGCAATGGAGTCAACGAGCTCCTGTTTGCTGACACGGATCCCGAGGCGTTTCCCTTCTTCGAGCAAGAGAGTCTGGTCGATCAGGGAATCGAGGGCCTGTTGCCGCAGGTTGAGCTGCTTCTCAAGGGCCGGAGTGAACTGCTCTTTGTAGACGCTGCGGTAGAGATTGTAAAGGTTGCTGTAGCTGGTTTGATAGTCGTCGTAGCTGACCTGAGAGCCGTTGATGGTGACAGCAACATTTCCGTCGCTCTGTGCCTTGTCGCTCCCCTTGCCCCAGACCAAGAAAATGGTTCCGACAAAGGCGCCGATGATCAGATAGAAGACCACCTTGATGATGAGCGATTTCTTTTTTTTCCGGATCAAATCGAGCATGGAATTGACATCTCCTTTGGTGTCCATGGTAGCAGGAAAAACAAGGGGGCATGTTAGTCAATCAAGGGTTGAATTGCAATAACTTTTTCCCTTTTACAGCTTGAAACGGTGAACGGATTTTGGTAGTGTTAGCAGCATTTTCCAGACGTCTGCAAAGGGCGCGGAGCGCTCTTTTTGAAAGGAGTTATACAGGGATGCTAAACGCTTTGTGGGGATTTTTCTCAAACGATCTCGCCATTGACCTCGGAACGGCCAATACCCTGGTCTATCTCAAGGGGAAGGGGATCGTCGTCAGTGAGCCGTCGGTGGTGGCGGTGCAGAAGGAGTTCTCCGGTCAGCGTAAGGTGCTTGCAGTGGGCAAAGAGGCAAAGAAGATGCTCGGCCGGACCCCGGGAAGCATCGTTGCGATCCGTCCCATGAAGGATGGCGTCATTGCCGATTTCGATATTACCGAAGAGATGTTGCGCTATTTTATTCAAAAGGTGCATAACCGCAAAACGCTGGTGCGCCCGCGCATCGTGATCTGTGTACCTTCGGGGATTACTCAGGTCGAAAAGCGCGCCGTTAAGGAATCAGCAGAGTCGGCCGGAGCCCGCGAAGTCTACCTGATTGAAGAGCCGATGGCGGCGGCGATCGGTGCCGGGCTGCCGATTACCGAAGCGTCGGGGAACATGATCGTTGATATAGGCGGAGGGACCACCGAGGTGGCGGTCATCTCTCTGGCCGGGATCGTCTATGCCAAGAGCGTGCGGGTTGGGGGCGATAAACTCGACGAGGCGATTGTTCAGTACATGAAGCGTAAATACAATCTGCTGATCGGTGAGCGGACAGCCGAGGAGATCAAAATCGAGGTTGGCAGTGCCCATCCCGATAACGAGGTGTTGAAGAGGGAGGTCAAGGGGCGCGACCTCGTCACCGGAATACCCAAGACCCTCGAGATCGACTCGAATGAGATCCGTGATGCGCTCTCTGAACCGATCAACGCGATCGTCGAAGCGGTGCGCATCGCCCTTGAGCGCACTCCTCCTGAACTCGCAGCCGACATCGTCGACAAGGGGATTGTTCTCGCCGGTGGCGGGGCTCACCTGCGTAATCTTGACGCCCTGCTGCGGGAAGAGACCGGTCTACCGGTGGTGATCTCGGAGGACCCTCTCTCTTGTGTCGTTCTCGGTTCGGGCAAGGTTCTCGATGAGCTCGATCTGTTGCGGCGGGTCACCGTGTCGTCCTGAGGCCCAAGGCTGGTACGCACCGGCCTGCCCTGAAGTCAAGCTCCAACGCACAGGAGGGCAGTGATGCCCTCCTTTTCATTGCCGCCGGAGGCGGTTGATGCTCGAATTCTTCAGGAAATACCGCCTGCGCGTTCTCCTCGTTCTCCTCTGCGTGGCGGCGCTCCTCTTCTATTCGGCGCTTCTTCGTTATCGTGGAGCGAGTCGACCCGTCGAGGTGAAGGTCATCGCCATTACGGCACCGCTTCTGGCCATGGTCGATGGGAGTGTCGAGACCTTGGCCGATCTTTGGGGACACTACCTTTGGCTGATCGATACCGCCAAAGAGAATGAAGATCTGCTTAAGCGCACCCGTGAACTCGCTGCCGAATTGGCCCAGAGTGACGAGATTCGCCTTGAGAACGCGCGGCTGCGCCGGCTTCTCGATTTTAAGGACAGTCTCGATCGCTCGGTGTTGGCGGCGGAGGTGATCAGCGAGGATGCCGGAAGCTGGTTTCGCACGGTTCTGATCGATAAGGGGAGTGAAGACGGTCTGCGAGAGGGGCTTCCCGTCGTCGTTGCCGAGGGGGTGGTTGGACGGATAATCCGTTGTTCCGCTGCCTACTCACGAGTCCTTCTGGTCACCGACGCTTCGTCGGCAATGGCGGTTCTGGTGCAACGGCACCGGACGCGTGGGGTCGTCCGTGGTGTTGGAGATCGGCTGCGCCTTGAGTTTGCTCTGCGTCAGGAGGAGATTCTCGAGGAGGATCTCGTTTTGACTTCGGGGACTGGTGGCATCTTTCCCAAAGGGCTGGTTGTCGGCCGGGTTACTTCGGTGCAGCGGGATGAGTATGGCATGTTCCAGCAGGTGGAATTGTCTCCGGCTGTCGATTTCTCCCGCCTCGAAGAGGTGCTGGTTCTGCTTGAGCAGGAGTGACGATGCTGCGTTTGACGGTCTACTTCACTCTCGGTTTCATCTTCCTCGTGCTGCAGGCGACCCTGCTACCGAAGGTTCTCCCCGGCGAATTCCGTCCCGATCTCCTTCTTTTTCTCGTGATCTATTTAGCCCTCGACGAGGGAGAGTTCTCCGGTGCCCTCCTCGCTTGGGTCTTCGGATTTCTCTTGGATATTTTTGCCGGAAGCACACCGGGGCTGTATGCGGCGACGTTGCTGACGATCTTCGTTGCGGTGCGGGTGGCAGCTGCCCACCTCAACACCGAAAGTTCGCTTCTCATCCTTTTTCTCGTCGCCTGTGGGACCCTCTTCGAGGGGGGGATGGTGATCCTCCTGAGCTTTCTTGCCGATATCGATGATATCAGTATGCCGGTCTTACAGCGCCTTCCGTTACAGCTTCTTCTCAACCTTTTTTCCTCTTTGCTGTTGCTGCGTCTGATCGCACTGCTGCAGTCTCACGGCGGTCCTTTGGCTCAGATCCCGGGCTTACGTCGCCTCGATAGCCATTATGAGTCTTAATGCCGCCTGGGCTGACCTCACCGGTCGCCGTCAACGCCTTATCCTGTTGATCCTCTGCGCCATCTTCTTCTTTGCTGTACTGCTGCTGCGGCTTTGGTACCTGCAGGTGATCAACGCCGACCGCTATGCCACCCTCTCTGAGAAGAACCGTTTTCGCTATCTCCCCATTGCTGCTCCCAGGGGAACAGTCCTTGATCGTAACGGGGCGGTTCTCGTCGATAACCGTCCCGCTTTTGGCCTTTCGGCTCTGCGGCAGGAGGTGGATGATCCCGAAGCGCTGATCCATGGTGTCGCTCCGCTGCTTGAGGTGTCACAGGAAAAACTCTGGGATGCCTGGCGGTCCGGTTCCAGGTTTCCTCGCTATCGTCCCGTTCCTTTGGCCCATGACATCGGTCGCGACAGCATGGAGCGTCTTCAGGAACATTCGGTGGATCTTCCTGGCAGTTTTATCGATGTTCTGCCGATGCGCTCCTATCCTGGTGAAGAGTTGGCCGCCCATCTTTTCGGCTATCTCGGAGAGATCACCGAGGCTGAACTGACCCCTCGGCGTGAGGCGGGATATCGTCCCGGCGATCAGATCGGCAAGGGGGGGCTGGAAAAGAGTTTTGAAGAGGTGCTGCGCGGTGAAGAGGGTGAACGTCTGGTCGAGGTCGATGTTAAGGGGCGGCAGATGCGGCAGGTCAGCACTCAGGAGCCACTTCCGGGGAGTCATCTCTCGTTGACCCTGCTGCGCCCCTTGCAGCAGGCGGCGGAGACGTCTTTTGGCGATCAGGCCGGGGCGGCAGTGGTCCTTGATGTCCACAGTGGTGAGATCCTGGCGATGGTCAGCCGGCCTTCTTTCAATCCAGAACTCTTTGCGAGGGGGATCTCGGGACAAGCGTGGATCGATCTTCTTAAAGATCCGCGCCATCCCCTGCAATTCAAGGCGATCAACGGACAGTATCCGCCCGCTTCGACCTTTAAAATAGTCACTGCGCTGGCGGCCCTTGAGGCAGGAGTCGCTTCGTCTGCAACGACCGTCGATTGTCAGGGGAGTATCATCCTCGGCAACCGTGCTTTTCGCTGCTGGAAGAAGGATGGACACGGTGCTACCAACCTGAAAAAGGCGCTGCGCGAAAGTTGCGACGTTTGGTTCTATGAGGTGGCACTGCGTCTCGGAATTGATCGTCTCTCGACGTTTGCCCTTTCCCTGGGGTTGGGTGAGAGTTTTGGTCTGCCGCTGGAAGGGGAGAAGCGTGGGCTTATCCCAACCCGGCAGTGGAAGCGGGAACGCTACAAGACCGGTTGGTACGACGGTGAGACGATCATTGCCGCGATCGGTCAGGGGTTTGTTCTGGCGACGCCGTTACAGTTAGCCGTGATGACCGCCACCGTTGCCAATGGTGGGACGGTTTATAAGCCGCAGGTGGTAAAATCGATCCGTTCGCCGCAGGGAGAGGAGGTCTACCAGATGTCCCCTGAAGTGTTGCAGACGGTTGAGATTTCCGAGCGCAGTCTTAACGCAGTGAAACGGTCGCTGGAGGCGGTGGTCAATGAACGGCACGGCACCGGTTGGGCGACCCACTTCGACGAGTTGAAGGTGGCGGGAAAGACCGGAACCGCTCAGGTTGTCAAACGCAAGGATGATGATGAAGAGGATGAGGCAGGGCGGATTCCCTATCGTTTTCGTGACCACGCCCTCTTTGTTGCTTACGCTCCGGCTGAGGATCCGCGCATCGCGGTGGCGGTGGTGGTCGAGCATGGTGAACATGGCGGCAGTGCCGCCGCCCCCATTGCTCGCGATATTTTTGCCAGCTATTTCGGTCTCGAGATCGGGCCGTTGCGGCCTGATGATGTGGTCAACGTAGGAGACTAAAGGATGTTTGATCGCCGACTCCTCACCCATTTTGACTGGTTTCTTCTGCTGCTGGTGCTGCTGATTGCTTTGCTCGGGATTACCAATCTTTACAGCGCCTCATCCTCTTGGGAGGGGGCGGCGACTCCGGTCTACCTCAAACAACTCTTTTGGCTTGGGCTCGGTCTGGGGGTGGTTCTGGGACTGGTCATCTTCGACTACCGGCATCTTGAATACCTCGGTGTCGGTTTTTACGGGGTGACAAGCGCTCTGCTTCTTTTTGTTCTCTTTTTCGGCAAAACCTCCATGGGGGCGACCCGCTGGATCGATCTCGGTTTCTTTAATCTGCAACCGAGTGAGCTGATGAAAATTTTTGTCATTATCATCCTCGCCCGCTATTTTTCCCTGCGAGGGGAGATTGGTGGCTATGGTCTGCGCGACCTTGCTGCTCCTTTCGTGTTGCTCGGCCTCCCGGCGCTCATGATCATGAAGCAGCCCGACCTCGGGACGGCTCTTTTGGTTCTCTTTATCGGGGGAACGATGATCCTCTTTGCCGGGCTTAAGCGTTCGGCGGCAATTGTTCTCTCTGTGGGAGGACTGTTAGCGGCCGGAGGGGGATGGTTCCTGCTTCACGACTATCAGAAGGAGCGGATTCGTACCTTCCTCAACCCGGAACGCGATCCTCTCGGTTCGGGCTATCACATCATCCAGTCAAAGATCGCTGTTGGCAGTGGGGGACTCTTCGGGAAGGGGTTTATGGGGGGGACTCAGTCCCAACTCTCTTTCCTTCCTGAGCGCCACACCGATTTTGCCTTTTCGGTGTTCGCCGAAGAATGGGGTTTTGCCGGCAGTCTGATCCTGCTCGGTCTCTATATGCTTTTGATCCTCTGGGGCCTCTATGTTGCCCGGTGTGCCGGAGACCACTTCGGAATGTATCTCGCCGTTGGAGTGGTCGCCATGCTCTTCTGGCATATCGTCGTCAACCTCGCCATGGTGATCGGCCTTCTCCCGGTGGTGGGGGTGCCACTTCCCCTCTTCTCCTATGGAGGAACCTGCATGATCACCACTATGACCGGTATCGGTCTGCTCCTCAATGTCAGTATGCGACGCTTCATGTTCTAGCTAGATTTCGAAATCGCCAAAAAAGATGCTATACTTTCGCACCGTTGGCGTTTTTTCTTGAGAGGCGCAGGGAGGGCACGATGCATGAGGCGCTATTTTGGGAGCCTGCAGCAGGCGGGGTGATACGGTGCGGCCTCTGCCGCTTTTACTGCCAGATCCCATGCGGCGGCCGTGGCCGCTGCGGTGTGCGGGAAAACCGCAATGGACGCCTCCATTTACTTGCTTACGGGCGTTGTGTGGCGGCAAACTCAGATCCGGTAGAGAAAAAACCACTCTATCACTGCGGTCCGGGGAGCCGCAGTTTCTCTATCGCTACCGTTGGTTGCAATTTCCACTGCCTCCATTGTCAGAACGCCGGGATCTCTCAGTGGCGCGATGCAACCAGCTCTCCTCCCGGCGAGCCGCTCTTACCGCAGCAGATCGTGCGTCAGGCGCAGGTGAGCCGCTGTCACAGTATCGCCTACACCTACACCGAACCGACCATCTTCTACGAATACGCCCGCGACACCGCCTTGCTCGCTAGACAGGTCGGGTTGGCCAATCTCTTTGTTAGCAACGGTTACATGTCGCCCGAAGTGATCGACGATGCAGCCCCATGGCTCGATGCGGCCAATATCGATCTCAAAGGTTTTGATGCTGAGTTTTATCGTCGCGTTACCGGTGGCGAACTGACCGGAGTTCTTGATACGCTGCGACATCTGAAGCGGCGCGGCATCTGGCTTGAGGTGACGACTCTCGTTATCCCCGGCTACAACGATGATGAGGTGCAACTGCGAGGGATCGCCCGTTTTATCGCCGAGGAACTGGGGGAAGAGACCCCTTGGCATGTCACCGCTTTCTTCCCGACCTACCGTCTGCGGCAGGTGCCGCCGACGCAAGCGGCAAGCCTTATTTTTGCTCGGAACATCGGCCTCAAAGCAGGTCTGAAACATATATACCTTGGCAATCTACCGGGGCTTGACGCTGATGTAACCGTTTGTCCCTCGTGCGCTGAGGTGGTGATTCGGCGGCAGGGATTTTCCCTAGAAGAGAATCTGTTGCGTGAGGGGAAATGCCCGTTTTGTGACGTTTCACTCGCCGGTCTCTGGTCTTTGTCTTCGCACCCTAAGGAGTGATGGAATGGAGCTTTCTTCTGAACAGATGGCCCTGCTCAGTCAATGGGGGATGCGCACTCTCTATGCGCTGGGAATTCTACTGATCGGGGGTTATGTCGGACGTCTGCTGACGGCCGGGATTATACGACTGGTAACGAAAAAGGTTCAGGATGATCTTCTGATCAACTTCCTTCGAACACTTGTCGGGATCCTCTTCTGGATTGTTGTCATCATTGCGGCGCTGGAACAGGTCGGTTTTGATACCACTTCATTGGTGGCGATGCTCGGGGCGATGGGGCTTGCCATCGGTCTCGCCTTGCAGGGGTCGTTGCAGAATTTCGCCGCCGGCATCATGCTCATTGTTTTCCGTCCCTTCAAGGCGGGAGATTATGTTGAAGCCGGAGGGATTGGTGGGGTTGTTGAGCGGCTCGGACTCTTCAATACCGTCTTTCGTACTCCCGATAACCGTGAGGTGACCGTTCCCAATAACGCCATTGTCGGTGACACCATTACCAACTACGCTGCTCGTCCGACCCGTCGTATTGATCTGGTCATTGGCATCGGCTATGGTGATGACATCGCTCTGGCGCGTCAGGTCCTAAAGCAGGTTCTCGCCGAAGAAGGACGTATTCTGCCGGAGCCGGCAACGGTCATTGCAGTGAGCGAGCTTGGTGAGAGCAGCGTGAACTTTGTCGTGCGTCCCTGGGTGAATAGCGCCGATTACTGGGATGTTCGTTTCTCACTCACCGAAAAGGTCAAGATTGCCTTTGACGCGGCGGGAGTGAGTATTCCTTTTCCACAGCGTGACCTTCACATCTATCAGGAGAAATCATGAGCCGAGGTCTCGTCAATCCACGAACTCCCGAATGTGAGGTTAACCCTCTCTTTAGCGACCGTTGGTCGCCACGGGCTTTTCTCTCTTCGCCGCTGACAGAGGCCCAGCGCGAAGCGCTCTTTGAGGCGGCGCGCTGGACCCCTTCCTGTTATAACGACCAGCCATGGTTCTTTCTTTACGCCGAAAGCGAAGCCGACCGGGCGCTCTTTGTCAAGCCGCTGGTTGAAAAGAACCGCCAATGGGCAAAAGCGGCTCCGCTGTTAATTTACGTTCTTGCACGGCGTCATTTCAGCGGGAGCGAGCGTGAGAACCGGCATGCCGCTTTTGATGCTGGCGCCGCCTGGATGGCGTTGGCGCTTCAGGCGCGGCAACTTGGGCTCTACGCCCATGCCATGGCCGGTTTTGATCGGGATCTGGCTGCCGAACTGCTCAAAATCCCTCTTGATCGGTACGATATCCTTGCGGCTGTGGCCGTGGGGGAGCGGGGGGAGGCGGATCAACTCCCGGCTGATCTGGCGGCACTGGAGAAGCCGAACGAGCGCCAAGCGTTGCCGTCGGTCGTGCAAGCTGGTCGATTCAAGGGGTAGTCGATGTCATATCTGGCGATTGCGTTTTTCGGCGGTCTCGGTTGTCTGAGCCGCTATCTCCTCTCCGGTTGGGTCTATACTCTATGTGGCCGGACGCTCCCTTGGGGAACGCTGGTGGTGAACGTCATCGGGTCGTTGCTCCTCGGTTTGGTCATGGAAGGGAGTTTGCGCAGCACCCTGCTTTCACCGACCTTGCGGTTGGCGATCACCGTCGGTTTCATGGGGGGATTCACAACTTTCTCCACCTTTTCCTATGAAACGGTGCGATTGGTCGAAGAGGGGAATCTGCTGGGTGCCGGTGGGAATGTTCTGCTCAATGGCGGGCTTTGCGTTCTTGCGGCGGGGATCGGGATCGTTGTCGCTCGTCAATTCTAGGAGGCGAACATGCATCAGCGCTCTGAAGAGTTGCAGCTGTTACGAATTTTTGTTGGTGAAAGTGACCGCTTTGGGCGACGTCTACTTTACGAAGCTCTGGTTGACCTCTGCCGGCGCGAAGGACTGGCTGGGGCGACGGTTCTTAAAGGGGCTATGGGGTTCGGAGCGGGGAGCATTCTGCACAGTGATCGCTACCTGAGGCTCTCGTCTGATCTGCCGGTGGTGATTGAGGTGGTTGATCGTGCGGAAAAGATTGAGGTGATTCTCCCCCAGCTTGAGAGGATGCTCAGCGGTGGACTGGTAACCCTTGAGACGGTGCAGGCGATTCGTTATCCGGCGCCGGAGTTATAGATCTTTGTCTTCACCTTCTCTTTTTCCTCCCTCCTTGCAACGTTTGGGGAGTTGGGCACACCGCTTTCTTGGTGAAGCTCTTGGCGATGGGGACCTCGCCGTCGATCTGACGGCGGGCAACGGCCACGACACACTCTTCCTCTGGCAACAGGTGGCACCTTCCGGCGAGGTTGTCGCCTTTGATCTGCAGGAGGAGGCTTTGGTCTCTTGCCAGAGACGTCTAACAGAGGCGGCGGTGCCACTAAGCCCCACTCCTGCCGCCGGTAGCGTCTCTCTCGTTGCGGAGAGTCATGAGAATCTAGAGGGTTACCTAACGCGGCCGCCTCGGGCCGTTATCGCCAATTTAGGTTACCTTCCCGGAAGCCATTCTTCTCTGGCCACTGAGGCGTCAACGAGTGTGGCGGCCCTCACCTCGGCGCTTGACCTTTTGGCCGGCGGTGGGCGTTTGGCGGTGACCGTCTATTCTCTCCATCCTGGTGCGGCGCAAGAAGCTGCGGCTGTTACCGCCCTTTTCTCCTCTCTTTCGCCGAACGAATGGGAGACGCTGCAGCTTCAGCTCCCCAATCGCAAGACCCCTCCGTCACTTCTTATGGCTCGAAAACGCTGAGTTTCCCTAGAAAAAAGCGCTGAAGTGTCCCTTGATCTGTTCGAGCATCTCTTCGGCGGAGAGGGGAACCATTTCGGCAAAGCAGTGGAGGTTGACCAGAGCGTTGAGATTGGCGTCTTTTTTGGCTGCTTCGCGCAGCCGGTTGGCAAAGCAGGTGTTGACTTCACCGACGGCGCCGTAGAGCTCTTCCAGACCGGTCAGTTCAAGGTCAGGGGAGACGCCACTCTTGTTGAGGTAGTATTGGCTGACTAAATACATGGCGACGGTGCGGTAGACCGTCTCTTCAAGCGAGGCGAAGGGGAGGTGAAAGCGGACCATCGGCTTGAGTTTTTCCATGCGTGGACAGCCGCTGCTGACCATGATAATGCCGATCAGCGAACTCAAGCCTTGTTGCAAAGAGGTCTGTTTGCGATAGATGCGCTCTTCGGTGGTGACGGTGACATCGACATCTTCATAGGAGAAAAACTCCTTGAAGCGCTCGACGATGTGAAACATGTTGATGGCGATAGGGCAGTAGGGGGTCTTCTCCGGTGTAAAAGGGCAGTTTGTACACTGCTCGTGCTCAAGTTTGGTCCAGTGTGGTGGGTTGAACGGCTTCTCGCCGATCCAGGTCAGGGTGTCGGTGTCAAGAAGAACGGCAAACTCTTCTCCGCGGCCATCGCTGAAATCGTAACGATAGTGGATCTCCAGACAACTCTCCATAACAGCCCTCCTTGACGCATTACATAGAGAATCATATCTTGACGCTTATACCATGGGGTAACGTCCTCGGCAACTCTCTTTCTCCGGATGAAAAAGCTGTAAGTTTGCTGCAAGAGGACGGAAAATGGAATGATCTCTTGATCTTGGCCGCGGGAATGGTATGATCTGACTACCGACATTGAACAGGAGGAGTTATGAGCGACTCGCAGGAGAATCTGAAAGCGACGTCTGAAAAAATCTGGGGTGCCACCCGTAAAAAACTGCATGTGGCCGGTTTTCAGGCGAGCCGTTACAAGCGGATCGTCCAGAAGAAGATTGATCTTTCGGCGGTTCATAAAAAGATCACGACCGTTCACACCGATCTTGGCAAGTTGATCGACGACAGTCGTGAGGCGAAGGTCGAGGATATTCTCGGTCAAGAACAGGTCGAGCGGCTTTTCAGCAAGATCGACAGCCTCAAGCATGCGGCGGCGGCGATTGAAGAAGAGATCGCGGCGATCAAAGCTGAGACCTTTGGCGAGGATGAAGAGAAGGAGACAGAGGGTAACAGAGATACTGAACCGACTCCCTGACGCCAAAGAAAAATCGAAATTTAAAGGAACGCCCCCGACCAAAGGTTGGGGGCGTTCCTTTTTTTAGCGGCGATGTTTGACGGGGCGGGGGGTGCTGTGGAGGTGGGCGTCTTTATATTCGCGTTCTCTTCGTTTAACGGCGTCGCAAACTTCCTCGTCAATTGTGTTTAGTGCCTCAGAGAAGCGCTCCATAATCAAGAGGTCCGCTTCGAGACGGTTAATCTCTGGCAGAAAAGTCGTTTCAGGGTTGTGGGAAGAGATTCTCATGCCGTTGACCTCCTCGTCGCTGAGCCTGGCAGATGGGGCGACCCTTTGTCGGTACCCTTTGCCAAGGGATAAGGGATGTCTCTTTGTTGATCAGACAAAGACGATGATACCACCATTTCTCAAGATGTCAGGTCAGGGGAGGGTCTGTTGCCAGCGGTGGATCAGGAGTTCTGCATTGAGCCCTTCTTCGGAGAAAATTGAGGCGATCGCCGTATCGAGAGGGGTGCCTTGACCGAGCAGGCGTAACAGATCGGCCACAAGGAACCAGCCGTAGCGGTCGACAATACTGCGCACCAGTGCTCGGCTCTGGCGGTAAGCTTGGTCGACCTCACTGGTAGTGAGCCCCTCAAGACCCCGTTCAATCCGTGAGAAGGGGAGGAGATTCTCCCGTGCCACCGGTTTCTGAGCTACGTCGCAATATTCGCCGCTAAAAGCCTCGGCGATCCCCTCGTTAAGCCAGAGCGGAAGATGCCGTCCGGCAAGGTCGCGGGTGACCACATGGGCAAACTCGTGGTAAAGAATCTGGCGTAGGCGCGGGGTCATGGTGTCGAGTCCACCGATAGGGACCCGGATCTTGCCGTCGTAGAGTCCCCCTGACCAGTCGGGAGCGGCTGTCGCCATGACAAAGTCGCGGCGGCTGTAGAGCAGCACCGGGACCCGAAAATGGGGATAGTGAGAGAAGAGCGCCCCGAGATCGTTGTAGGCGTCGTCGAGAACCTCGAGGGTCTCACGGCCGATTTTACCGGTCACATGAGTATCGAAACTCAAAGAGAAGTTTCCTCCTTCTGTCTGCTCCATCCCCTCCTCAATCAAACGTTCCCGTTTGACCTTGGCCAAGAGTTCAGAGAGTGCCGAGTTGCCAGGCCTTGCTGCGGATGCCTCGGCAAGGAGCGCCTCTGCTTCGGCGAGACGTCCCTCACGGTAGGCGACCTGCCCGAGCAGGTGCTGCAGCTCGGGTGAATCTCCGTCAAGATTACGCGCCTCTTGCAAGGCTGACTCGGCCGCAATCAGGTCGTTGCCGCGCAGCAAGGTGACGCCACGATAAAAAGGGAAGCGCCCGTCGTCGCTGGAGTAGTCGCCGCCGTTGGTGAATGCTTCTTGAGCTTTTTCGAGGTCGCCACCACGCAGTGCTTCAAAGCCGATGGCAAGATAGGTTTCAGCGATGTGGCTTGGAATATCGTCGCCACAGGTCAGGGCGTTATGGGCGGCGATCAGTGGCGGCAGGGAAGCGCTGTAATCTCCCCGCTGCAGCGCTTCGGTCGCTTGCTGTCGCCACTGCCAGCAGCTTTCGGCGACGACGTTCTGCGCAAAAAATAGCAGGCTCACGAAAAGAGCAGGGAGGAAGGATTTCATGCGGTGGCTCTTGTTGCTTGAGGCCGCACGCCTTCAAGGAGCAGCGACGACATAGCCTCATGCAGAGGGCCGTTGCTGGCGAGAATCTCAACGTCTTCAAGATGGAATTTTTGGCCGGCATAGTCGCTGACCCGTCCTCCCGCCTCCTGTACCAGCAGGATGCCGGCGGCGACATCCCACGGTTTAAGCTTCAGTTCCCAGTAACCGTCGAAACGTCCGGCGGCAAGGCAGGCAAGGTCGAGGCTGGCCGCGCCGGCACGGCGGCAGGCCTGGGCTGCCTGTTGAAAGCGGATGAAGTTGTCGTAGTTGTTGTGACGGCTGCGTTTGCGGTCGTAAGGGAACCCGGTGGCGAGAAAGGCTTGGTCGAGCTGGGAGGTCGTAGAAACGTGGATTGGACGGCCGTTACAGGTCGCTCCTAGACCCTTTTCAGCGCCGAAAAGCTCATTTTGGCTCGGATGGTTGATCACTCCGACAACGATCTCCCCTTTAACCTCGGCGGCGATGGAGACCCCGTACCATGGGAAACCGTGAGCGAAGTTGGTGGTTCCGTCGAGGGGGTCAACGATCCAGCGTCCGGCACTGCCGGTGGCCACATCGCCGCTCTCCTCAGCGAGGATGGCAAAGTCGGGAGTTCGCCTCTGGAGAATCTCGATGATTGTTTTTTCCGCGGCAGCATCGGCATCGGTGACGAGGTCGACTTCCCCCTTGTGTCGCACCGAAACACCGCGCTCGGCCATGCTCAGCAGGACCTCACCGGCGGCGCGTGCCGCCTCATAAGCAACATCAAGCAGCATTGCTCTTCTCCTTTACTGACGTGGTGAGGAACTCCCCCCCCTGTTCATGACAAAAGAGTGTCGCACCGACGACCGCAATCGGAATGCAGATCAGTTGCAGTAGCGGGATGGCAAGCAGAAGAAGGACGCCGCAACCAAAACCGCCACTCGCCAGAGGACGGCCGAAGATAAAGCGTCGCTGAATCGCAAAGGGGATGTTCCGTCGGGAGAAGACGAAGCCGGTGTACTCCACGACAAGAAAAAATAGAGTGAAGAGAGTCGAGGTGACGCCGTAGATGATGGTACCGATGACCGGAATCATATTAAGGCTGAGCAGAAGCAGCATCCCGAGACAAAAGAGGGACATCTTTATCCCCTCATCACGCAAGGTACGCAGGCTCTCTCTGGTAAAGGCCGCCAGATGAAACGCCCTTGCCCCTTCTCCCTGGCCGATGATCTGTTCTGTCTTCTCCGAGAGGAGGTCGTTGAAGGGGGCGGCAATGAGATTGCCGATAAGTGTAAAGCTGAAAAAGACCAAAACCGCTGTCAATAGCACCGCGACAAACCAGAGGAGGTAGCTAAGAAAGAGCCAGTACCATGCCTCGCCATGGGGGATCTGCGTCAGAACGACCTCATTGAAAAAGCGCAGGCCGTAGTGGACGGTCATGGCAAAGATCAAGGTGTTGATCAAGCCGGGGATGAGGATGAATGGCCAGAGTCTTGGGTGACGCAAAAGAAAGCGGGCGCCGCGAAATGGGGCAAAGAATCCGTGGTCAAAGCGGTAAGGGGAACTCATTTTCAGGGACATGACGACTCCTTGGGTGAGCGTCTATCCTAGCACAGCGACTCATCCTCCGAAAAGGCGCTTTGCATCCTGATGCAGAACCAGTGTGCCGCAGCCACCGTCACTCTGGTTGCGCCAGCGATTGGGGCGTCGTACCTGCACACCGGCTTGACAGAGGTGGTCATAGAGGCGCTGCAGCACCGTTTCGTCAGAAGAGGCATAGGCGCTCTCTGGAACCGGATTATGGCGAAGCAGATGAAGGGTGAGGTCAGGGAAGGGGCGTAGACGGGTGATGAGGGCGTCGACTTCAGTGAGTGAATCGTTTCTCCCTTTTAAAAGCAGGTAATTGACGCCAATTTTACGCCTCTGACGTCGTGAGAGCCGGGGGAGGTTCTGTTCAAGCAGATTCCAGAGTTGGTTGAAATCGGGGCCGTGGGGGATCAGTCGGCGATGTGCCATCGTGGTGCCCGCATGAAGCGAGAGCATCAGGCCGTTGTGAGGTAGGGTGAGAAACTCTTCAAGGCGGCTGAGATCGTAACCTGTGGTGGTGAGAGAGAGGGGGAGAGCCTTGTTGCGGCACTCTTTGAGAAACGTCATGACCGTCTCGGCGTTGTGAAGAGGCTCACCGATTCCTGAGAGGGTCAGCCTCTTGAGGTCCAGTCCCATCTTTTGTGCCATTTCGACCTGCTGCCATAACTCATCAACTGTCAGGTTGCGGCGCAGGCCGAGATGCCCAGAAGCGCAGAAAGGGCAGCGTAAGGCGCAGCCCGCCTGCGAAGAGAGGCAAAGTGTCCCGCTGCCGTAATAGACCGCTTCAATGCTGAGTCCGTCAGGAAGAGGGACCAGAAAGCGTTGGTTCTCCATGAAAAAGAGAGCCTCCGGATAAAAAAGTGCCGTCACCCCCCATGGTAGGGGATGACGGCAAGAGTGTCGACAGGAGGCAATCGTCTATCGACAGAAAATTGAAAAAATTCTTA
>PKUF01000015.1 GCA_002869635.1 Desulfuromonas sp.
ATTTCTGAGCGCACCCAACTGGCCCGCGACCCCGCTGAAAGGCTATCCGCTTTGGCTTGAGGGAGGCGAGGTTCCCTTCTCTGGCCGGGAATTGGTCTGGGGCAACCGCCGCCGTATCACCACTGCCGACTACCGCTCAGTACTTCAGGAAGAGACCTGTTCATACAGTAACGCCCGCAAGACCCGAGCGCAGAACCGACCGTTCTTGACCGGAGCGTTGGCGCGCAGGGATTACCGTTCAGGAGATCGAGGGAGAACGGACGAGATCGATGCAGAGGGGATCTATGCCAACAACCGGGCACAGGCTGAGGAGTTGATGCAGAATCTGTTGCATGCCAGAGATCTTCTCAAGACGCTGCGACAAACAACAACCGATGAGCTAAGAAGGATTCCACAAAGGGAGAAAGCAGGAACAGGAACGGCTCTTTTTGAAGCCCCGCGGGGAATTCTAGTCCACCACTACGCCATCGACTCGCGGGGACGGATTGCAGCAGCGGACATCATCACCCCCACCGCTATCAATCAGTGTGCGATGGAGGCGCAGCTGCTCAGCGACCTGCAAGGGGTGGCACCGGAAACGATGGAGGAACAGGCGAGCCGACTGATCCGCGCCTTCGACCCTTGCATCTCCTGCGCGGTTCACCTGCTTAAGGTCTGAGGCTAGAAGGGAGTGCGGGCGAAGTGGCGTTTGGTGGCATCCTGCAGCTTGCTCACAGCCCCGAGCGCTTCCTTAAGCAGATCCTGCTCATTGCGCCCCAAAGCGTTGGGGTCAAGATAATGGCTTGGCGACTCTCCCTGATCGATCAGCTCGATCTCGTTACGTAGTCGCAAGAAGGTCAGCGCTTCAAAAGCAGCCCGGATATGCTCGGCGGTCTCCTCACCAAAGACATGCTGGCCAACCAGCAGCTTGAGCCGTTCCAGAGTCGTTAGCGCCGGAAGCCCCCGCTCGAGAGCGAACATCCGGATACAATCAACGACATAGACACTTCCCCCCTGTTTGAGCGAAATCTTCCCCTTGTTTTCCCCCTCTTTATCGACAAGGAAGCGCCCCAGCATTCCGAGCGGGACCTTGTAGCGCAGATCAAGGGACATCATGTGATAAAGAAAACCCTGAAACTCTCGAATCTCACGATGAACGATATCGCGCAGATCGTGAGTGAGTCCACCATCTCCAACCAACGGGGTAAAATCGAAGAAGATTGATGAGTATCGTACCTTCTGCGGCTCCGGTTCGTTGACCCAGTCCTTGATCCGTTCCTCCCACTCCTGCAACCGCCCACGCCAGAGAGGATTGTTCACCATCACCTTGCCACTACAGAGGGGATAGCCAACCCGTTGCAAGGCAGCGACCACCATATCGGCCAGCGGCACAAAGAACGCCTCAACCTTTGACAACATGGCGTCAGGAAAATCTTCGAAAATAAAGCCGTTGTCCTGATCGGGATTGAGAAGCATCTCCCGCCGACCACCGCTCCCCATGATCATAAAACAGTAACGGATATCGGGAGGGCTCTTCCCTTCCCGTTCCATTTGGGCCAGACAAAGTTCAAAGGTGCGGCGAATAATCCCGTGGTGAATGTAGGAGAGGATCTCCATCACCTCGGGAGTGCTGCGGGTTTCACTGAGAAGGGAACGGGCCAGAGTGACAATCTCGCGCCGGATCGCCCCGAGGCCCTCAAAGGTCTCCTGCTCGCGGACGCTGCCAAGCATGAGCATCGCCTTCTGACTGCGATAACGCATCAGATCGCGCAGCGTGACAAGCCCCACAACCTCATCCCGATCAACCACCGGCAGGTGACGGATGCCGTGGCTGAGCATGTACGACATTGCCTCGTACATATAGGTCTGGGGTGGCATGGTGTGTGGGTCGGGACTCATAATCTCAGCAGCGGTGGTGGTACGCCTGTCACGCCCCTCAGGGACGATCACTTTCGCCACCAAATCACGCTCGGTGATCAACCCCATCGGGCTGCGCTGTTCATCCGCCACCAAAACCGCGCTCACCCCCTTGTCGATGAGCCGCCGTGCCACATCGGTCGCACTCTCGCTCGGCAGGGCGGTCTCCACCGGAGAGGTCATGATCTCAGAGAGGCGCTTTTTGAAGGGGTAAGCCTCCATCTGAGCGAAGTTTTCGCGGTTGTGATTACTGACAATCTCGCTGTAGAGACGGCGGGTTCGCGACATGACTATACGGGAAAAATATTCGCGCAGTTGAGGATAGTCAGCCTCAGCCCGTTTGAGGATCTCCTCGGGAATCAGGTAGCACTCGCAGTCTTTGATGGTGCGGGCTCCACCGGTGTAGGTCTCGCCGGTAAAGATCGGCGTCCCACCAAAAAAAGCCCCTTCCTGACGGTAATCAACCACCATATCGATCCCCCCCGGGGAGACGACGGTGATCTCGATCATCCCTTCCTTGATAACATAGAGAAATCCGGTGGGGGGATCGTTCTGACGAAAGATGAAGGTATTCTGGCGATAACGCTCAAGACGGGCAGCGGCACGGATCTCGTCAAAAACCTTTTCGGGAAGGTGATTAAACGGTTCTGTATCGCGTAACTGTTTGATAACACCCATGTCTCTGCCCGATCTTCACACACAACATGAAAAACTGTGCGCAGTTAAAAGAACCCAACAAAAGTGAAACACCATTTTATTTTTACATATTAATTTTCTCAAGGAACAAGATCAAGGGAAAAATCGAGCGCTAACAGAGAATGCAACCCACCACATTCATAAAAAAACGCCGTCGGCTCCCGAAACCGACGGCGCAAAAAACAGTGTCTTGAAAATGGCTCATGTGGTCACCACCTCGTCCGTCAGGTCCTCCGGCAGCTGATGCAGTTTCCCCATGACCTCCTCCATCCGCTCCTCACTGGTGGCGTCGAGGCGCCCACGGGTCAGGTTGGAGACGAGGATGTTGATGGCAAAACTCGCCGGACAGACCAGAAGGGCCGAGGAGGTTGCCGGCAAGAGTCCCCCATCGGCAAAAAGAGGGATCTCTGCCACCCAGCCGACCATCGCCAAAAGCGTCGCGACCAGTCCGAAGATCATCCCGGCCAAAGCCCCGTACTTGTTGCTCCCCGAGTACCAGACGGCAAGGACGGTCACCGGGAAGAGGGTATTCCCCGCCAGGGCAAACGCCATGGCGACAATCTGGGCAATCAAGGCAGGAGGATTGAGGGCAAGAAGCACCACCACACCGCAAAGGATCGCCGTCACCATCCGACCGACGCTGAGTGCCTGTTTGTCGGTGCAGTTCGGCTTAAAAATGCTGGCGTACCAATCATGGGCCACCGCCGAAGCGGCGGCGACGATCAAGCCGGCGACAGTGGAAAGCCCCGCCGCCATCGCCCCTGAGGCAAGATAACCGATAAAGGGGAGGCCGAGCCCGGCCCGTTCCGGCGCCGAGAGAATAATGACATCGGCGACTTCCCGTCCACCGAGCGGATTCCAAAAACGGCCGAGTGTGGCATAGACCGGTGACGACCAGTAGAGCAGACCGATAAAAAAGAGCCCCCAGAGAACCGAACGGCGGGCGACATCCTCATTTTTTACCGTGTAGAAACGCATCAAGATGTGCGGCAAGCCGGCCGTGCCAACCATTAGAGTAAAGACCAAAGCGATGAACTGATAAAGATTGCCGCCCCCCCAAGGGAGGTAGTCGCGACGCAGATGGGCAAGCTCCTCGCCCCCGAGGGTTCCCGAGGCAACCTTACCATCGAGGAGTCCTGAAAGGAGAGAGCCGTACTCAAGCTGCGGCAACACCCCCGCCCCACCCGCCTGACGCATCAGCCACCAAAGAGGAATCATGAAGGCCGAGATCAGCACCACATACTGGATCTGCTGGTTGCGGGTCACTCCCCGCATCCCCGAGAGAAGAAGATAGGCGCAGACCACCGCCGCCGAAATCAGGACACTGGTACTGTACTCCATCCCAAAGATCCAGCTGCAAATCAGACCAATCCCTTTAAACTGGGCGGTGGCGTACGTCAAAGCGATGAGGATGGTGATGACCGCGCCGAGAACCCGTACCGAGTGACAATCGAAACGATCTCCAAGAAATTCCGGCACAGTGTACTTGCCGAAACGGCGTAGCGGCGCCGCCAACAGCGCGAGGAGAAGGACATAGCCACCGGTCCAACCGACGATGTAGCCGAGGCCGAACCACCCTTTCAGGTAAAGAAGCCCGGCAACCCCCATAAAGGAGGCGGCGCTCATCCAGTCTGAAGCGATCGCGGCACCATTGCCGAACTTGCCGATCCCACGTCCAGCGATCCAATATCCCGAGGTTGATGAGACACGCGAGAAGACCCCCACCAGCACATAAAGCGCCAGCAAAGAGATCATAATCAGGGCAGGGACCGGCTTGAAGCCGGGAAGAATCGAATAAATCTCCTCGCCGGCAGAAGCCTGAGCCAGACCGCTTCCTCCGAGCCAGAGAACGGCAGTCCAGAGAAGTCGCATCAGTCGACTCATCGACGCCTCTTGTTCACAGGAACAGGGACTGGACGCCGTAAACGGCGGTCCCAGAGATCACAATAGAGCTTGCAGAGAATCACGTAGCCGAAGGTACACCCCTGAGCGAGAAGCCAGTAGTGCAAAGGAAAACCGAGGAAACGGCTACGAGTCAGAAATGAGGCGCCAAGGCCACTCGGATCGCCAAGACCGAAGAGAAAGATCAGCAGAGGCACTCCAAAGCTGAGAAACACCCAACCACCAAGGACGATACGAGCCACCGCCACCTCTTGACGCATGGACTCACCAAAGGGCTTGAAAAAATGGATGTTCAAGCGCCGGAGCGGCACGTCGTTACGCTCACTCATTCTAGGGCCCCCCGTAACGTTGACCGCCGCTATGTCCGAGGCGGCAAGAGACGACCTCTCCCGCTTCGCGCAGCCGAGCAAGCAGGGTCCCCTCGAGACGGGCAGGAGAGAGGCGAAAAGCCGGCCCGACCAAGGCCAGGGCCCCAACAACTTCAGAATTAGCCGCAAAAAGGGGAACCGCAGCACAGGTCACCCCCTCACCGAGGCCACCGACGTCATAGGCGGCACCGTAGCGACGCAGCTTATCGATTGCCTCGGTTCCACCGCTGAAGCCATTGTCGCCATGGGCGATGAAGGCCTGCCCGACCGACGAATCGGCCAGAGGGAAACGTCGTCCGAGCAGGGGGGCGATCTTGATCTGTTGTGGCGTATCGACAAGATCGAGAAAAAGGACATCGTCACCGCGCCGTACCGTCAGATAAACGCTCTCACCACATTCCTGACTGAGTCGCTCCATCACCGGACGCGCTTTGCGCAGAAGCCCCATGCGTAGGAGAAACTTCTGCCCCATCTCATAGGCCGCAAGGCCGAGACGATATTTTCCTGAGTCATTCTCCCGCTCAACATAGCCACGGTTTTCAAATGTTGCCAAGAGGCGAAAGACGCTGGTCTTGTTCAGACCGAGGCGCTCACTCAGCTGAGAGATGCGAACCTCGCCCTCTTCGCTGAGGACAACGAGCACATCGAGGGCGTTTTCCACCGACTGTATGGAGTAGCTCTCTTTGTCCCTATGAACCACCATCGTCTCCTCTTGTTGGGGCGCGATACGACACATCGCGAAACCCTGGTTGAACTGAGCCTCACTTTCAAAAAAGAATAATACGCTGTTTTATTTTTGTCAATTACGATTTCTTCAACGCGACCCTTTTATTGAATCAAAAACAAAAAAGGCGCGTAAAAAACGCGCCATACACAGATTAAAATACAATTTTAGTAATTCTTAGACCTCGATCAGAGATCGGACTATTCCGTAAACAGCTCCTGCAATCGAGCCAACAGAGGGATATCCGCCGGAAGGAAGGTAAAGGAGGGAAGTTCCACAGAATCGACCCAGCGATGTTCTTCAACCTCCCGGTTGAGGATGGTCGTCCCCAGGGGGACACAGTCATAAGCTAGCAACAACACCGGCCCCCAGTCGTAACAATGGTAGATCACATCGACGATTTTGCCGACCTTGATATCAAGTGCCAGCTCTTCACGAATTTCCCGGGCCAAACCGACTTCGGGAGATTCGTTCGCTTCGAGCTTCCCTCCGGGAAACTCCCAAAGACCGGCAAAACGGGTACCGCCGGGACGACGAGTGATAAGAATTTTCCCATCCTTGCGGATGATGGCGGCAGTGACGATCAGAGGTAACATCGGCTTAACCTTTCTCTCTTCCCTTGCGGACGCCAGCCACAGAGAAGAAGAGGGTTTTTTCTGGCACCGTCCGGGGCGATATGCTACAAACAGGGCGCTTTAAGCGTAAAAAGTGATCCCTTTTGGCTGGAGACTGACATGTTCAACCTCTCGGAAAAAGGGCGCGGCATCCGCGAGATGTTCGATGCCATCGCCCCGCGCTACGACCTGCTCAACCGTCTTCTCTCCCTCGGCATCGATCGTCGCTGGCGAACCTTCGCCGTACGCCAGCTGCAGCTCAAAGAAAATGGGAAGGTCCTCGACATCGCCACCGGTACTGGCGATATCGCCCTTGAGATCGTTCGCCAGTTCGGATCAAAGGTCGAGGTGGTCGGCGTCGACTTCACCCAAGGGATGCTGGTCCATGGTCTGCCGAAAATCGCAGCGGCAGGGGCAGCGAAGCAGATTCACCTCGTCAACGCGCCTTGCGAAGCCCTCCCCTTAAGCAACACCCTCTTCAACGGGGTGACGATCGCCTTCGGCATCCGCAACGTCGTGGAGAGACAACAGGGGCTCAACGAGATGTTCCGAGTGCTCAAGCCGGGGGGACGGGTGGCGATCCTTGAGTTCTCCTCTCCGACCAATCCATTTTTTAACGCCATCTACAACTTTTACTTCCGCCGACTCCTCCCCCTCATCGGCGGTCTCTTCTCACGCCGCAGCGCCTATCAATATCTCCCCGATTCAGTTCTCGCCTTTCCCGACCGCGAAACCTTCAAGGGGATGATGAGTCAGGCCGGTTTCCGTGACCTGCGCCACTTCGACCTGACCTTCGGCATCGCCACGGTCTACGTCGGCGACCGCCCGCTCTGATTCGACCCTACTCCAGCAGTTCGCTGACATCGTCAACAATCTTCCCCGGAAGCTGAAAAACCCGACGAAAAATCCCAAGGACCATATCCGAAACCGACGAGATCGGCACAGCACTGACCTCGGGATCGTTCGCTTTGCCGCTGATCTCGAACTGGGCGGTGAGGATCGCTTTCTCATCGCCGGTGAGCAACCAGCCAGCCAGTGGAATACTTGAGACAATACGGTCGACGGTCCGTAACGGTTTGACCCCTAGCACCATATCGAGGTCATTACTCAGCAAGTTGGCATCGCCAATCAGTGAGAGGTTGATCGCCTCACCATCGACGAAAAAATCTTCGGTATGAAGCACCCCGTCATTCAGGGTAAGGGTTCCTGAGAGAAGGTCAAAGGGGAGTCCATCGGTGGTCATGTCAGGGAGTTTGAGGGCAAAAATCTGCGAAACATTAAGCAGCGAGAAGATTCGGGCCAGAACGGTAAAGCGCTGCAAGGCCCCCTCTTCGACCCGCAAGGACGCCTCCCCGCTCGAGTGTTCCAGAAAATGCTTCCCCAACCCTCCTTCCAAAGAAAAGGTTGTCGAAAGACTCCCCGCCAGCATCCCCTTACGTTGGAGCAACTGGTTGTAAACCATCAGTGCATCGAAGTTTTCAAGGGTCCCGGCAACACTTAAGCGCCCCTCTTCGCCCAACGCCACCTTGATATCGAGATCTCCTTTACCGGGGCCACTCTTAAGCCGCAGCGGATAAATCCGCAGCAGATGCTCCTCAGGGTGAAAGGTGATCGTTCCCTCCACCTCCTCAAGCTTGAGTCGAGATATTTCCCCCTGTGCCAAGTGAGCATAGACAGTCACTGGCACCCCTTTTTTCGCAGACACCGGACTTTGAGGCGATGCTTCAGCCCGAGTCTCGTCTTTATGCGCTGCCGGTCCGTGCCAGAGTCCGATCACTTCGTCGATATTGGCGTAGGAGGCGTCTACATCAAGCCAAACCTCTGGGGCGGAAAAATTGAGAACCGCACCCTGAACTTGAAGACGACTCCCCCCGTCCAGCACCAGGCGTACCGGCGTAAAGAAGAGACCCTCGCCATCAATCACCAAGTGGGCCGACAGGTCGCGCAGCAGAGCCTCAGGGGAACGGAAAATCAGATCATTCGCCTGCATCTGCGGACTATCGATCCAAAGATCGGCTACTGGGCGGGTCAGATCGGGAATGGTCCCGCTGACCTGAACCGGCGAACGACCAAGCTGACCGTTGAGATTAAAAAAACGGAGCCGGTTGTTATCAAGATAGAGCGAACCGGTCAGCGCCTCAAGATCGGAGACCGCTTGGGCGAGGTGCAGACCGACCTGATCGAGACGGACCACCGCCTCACGCCGGATCTTTTGGCCCGCATCACGGTTGAGGTCAAAGTAGCCCGAAACCGTCCCTTTGGGGGCCCGGTCGGCAAGAGTCGGAAAGAAGTGGGCGAAACCGGCCAGATCAAGCCGCCCCAGATCAACGCTCAGGGCAAAGGGGCCCGCCGGGTCTTTACAGAGGCGCCCGGTCGCCCGCAGCTTAAGCGGATCAAGATGCAGACGGGCCAGCGTCACCTCTCCCCCGTTCGGCGTCACTTCGCCGTTGAAGGTAAACTCACCCGCCTCACCCATTTTTTTGACAAACGTCCGATGCGGAGCCGTCAGCGCCAAAGGGGTCAGATCGGCCTTCAGATCGGTCACCAATTTCTTAGGGGACCCAGAGAGTTCCAGATGCAGCGGCAGTTGACCAGCAATCAGAAGATCATTGCGCATCGGCAGTGGTATCTGCTGCAGAAGATCTTTCCCCTGAAGTTGCGCATCGAGTTTGAGCGCCAACTGCAGCTTCTGGCTTGAGAGTTCCCCCACATCCCCCTCAAAATTCAAGGAGGAGTCGTTCAACCGAAGGCGCCCCTGGCGCAGACGCAGGCGATCCGCCGCAACATCCCAATAAAGATCGGCACCGGCATCACGCAGTTCACCGACCGTCTCAAGAGCCAGTGACGCCTTCTCGAGCCGCACGTCGATCCCCTGCAATGCAATTTTTTTCCCAGAGGCGGTCGCCCCCGGCGTTCCGGTAAAGCGCAGGCTCTGCAGCCGCACCTCCCCATCTAGAGGGTGTTGCTCCAACCACTGCCGTGCCTGGGGAGCCAGTTTGGAGGGCCAGAGGGGAAAGAGCTCTTTCAGGTTTATCGGCAACGACGAAACCACCCCGGAGAGTTGGGAAGACTCCTCTCGTTCAAGCACCACCTGCCCCAAGAGCTGAAGAGGTGGCACAGTTAAACGCAGATCGTTGAAGCTCTCTTGCTCCGGCCGCGACAGCCACTCCCCGGCAAAATCACCATCCGGCAGAGCGATCCCAACCTCTGCCAAGGTCGGTCGCAAAAGTCGAAGATTGTCTCCTTGCCAACTACCGGAGAGGGACAGTCCCTCCTTCGGGCTTCCGTGCACCTTGATATGGGCTGACAAGGCACCATTGACTTTGAAATCCGGCATCCAAACATCGGGATACAGCCCCGACAAAGTGAGCTCAAGTCGCCCCTGCAACTGTCGCCAATCCTGCTGCGGCCACCAGGAAGAGAGATCACCATGCAGGGTCATCTCTCCCCCCCTTTCGGGAGAAACAACCTGAACCTGCAGATCGTAACGGACTCTTTTTTTCAGGCCGACCTGCTCAACCATCCCGTCAATCGCAAGCTGCAAACCCTTTGGCGCCCCCCCCACTGAAGGACCATGCAAATAAAACGCACTCTGCTCAATCATGAGGTGAGCAATTTCAGCATCAAGCAACCAATCGGGGAGACGCTGACGCCGGCCCATACTCTCTGCTGACACATACGGGGAGGAAGGTGGGCGAAGATGGAGTACGCTCCCCGTTAAAGCAAGCTCGTTGAGAAGGAGGCGCTGATTAAGAAGGGATGGAAGATCGAGAGAAAGGTCGAGTTCGGCCAGTTGTAAAGACCAGGGGTCAGTCAGCTCACCAACCTGTACCCCCTTAAGGTGCAGACGAAAATCTTCATCAAAAAAGAAGGAAGCATCGGCGATCCGCACCGGAATTCCCAATCGGGTCCGAATCTCCTTTTCGAGAGGGTAGCGCAAATCGCTCCACTGCACGACGTTGACCACCAACACCGCAACAAGCGAGGGGCCAATAAACAGGAGGAGGAGCAGGGAAAGGAGTGGATAGCGGCGAAACATGCCAACCTGTCGGGATAGGGGTCAAGGGTCGTGGCGCGAGTATAAAGAAAAACGCCGCCGAATTCATCCCCTAGATCATAAAGGCTGCATTTTCTTCGATCAACTGCTGCCGCATGGCGTCAGGAAGTGCCTCCTGCAACTCATCGGGGAGCGGCAACAGCACCGAGATCCGCTCACCTTCAGAATCGCTGTTGGGAAAGGTGAGAGAGAAAGCGTGCAGAAACGGTCGTTCAAGCATCGTACAGACTTTTCCGCCATAGCGGCGATCGGCAGCAATGGGATGACCGGCATCGGCGAGCTGGCGGCGCAGCTGGTGGGTTCGTCCACTCTGCAGATCGAGATCGAGAAGAGACCACCCCGGAACAGCCGCCAGCCGCACGTAACGACTCAAGGAAGGGCGCAACCGCCCTTCCACCGGAACCGGGGTTGAAAGCTCCCCCTGATCTGGAAAATCCCCCGTGACCAGTGCCAGATAGTGTTTCTCGACCTGCCGCTCCATAAAGTAACGCCCATAGGTTGCGGCGCTGGCGCGCCCTTTGGCAAAAAGGACCGGACCGGAGGTGCCAACATCGAGGCGGTGGACGGGAAAAGGACGATAGGGGAGATGGCGTTGTTTAAGAAGGGTTTCGACACGGCGGAGCAGATGATCTTCTTCGTGCCCGACACCGGCATGCAGGGCCAGCCCGGCCGGCTTGGCGACCACCAGAGCGGTCTCATCCTCAAAGAGGATTTCCACCCCCGCCCCTTTTGCATCCGGCAAAAAAGGGCGCAGACGCTCGCCCGCAGAAAGAGAGAGTTCATCCCCTACCGCAAGAAGGTCCGTTTCGTTCACCGCCTCTCCCGAGGTGTGACGCAGCCGCCCTTTTTTAAGGAGTTGCCGCAGGTAGGCGGTCGGTGCTATGGCGAGACGACGCTGCAACCATTCCAGGGCGGTCAGGCCGTCCTCAGCGGGGCGAACCCGCCAGAGCAGACGCTGCGGCTCAGCCATCCCGCCCCACCGTTGAGCCACCGGCGCGCTCGGTGCGGTCGAGGCCGGAGAGGGCAAAATTGAGCAGATACTCCTTCTCGGCGAGGCGGTCTCGCACCGTAAGAAAGAGGCTCCAGCAGGAGCCACGATATTCCCCCTCGAGCACCTGCTCAAGCGAGCGCTCGTCGCGCACGTTGTAGCGATGCTCATAACGGAAAAAGAGGGGGGAAAAAAGCGAGGTCTCGGCCTGGGTATAGAGATAGGAGAAATCCCCGCGCTCACCGCGGTAGCCGAGTTCAAGACGACTTTCATCCCTTCCCTTCACGTCCAGAGCAACACCGCCACTCTTCCAGGCATGATCGTAAGGGGTATAGCTGCCGCGCAGTGCCAGATTCGCCTGCCGCGTCGGGGAGAGCTGCAGTTCGACCTCAAGCGGAGTCAGGGGGCGATGGCGATCGCTGTTACTTGTGAGGGTGCGACGCTCTTCAATCAGATCGTAACCACCATAGAGCCGTAGGGTCGCGACCTCTCGCTCACTGCGCCCGCCATCTTCCTGCAGCTGATCGAGAAAAAGACGATTGACCAGGGTCAGATCGGCAAGGGAGCGTTGACTCCAGCGATCCTCCGCGTCGAAGCGATAGAAATTGGGACGATTACCGCTGCGGCGCCAACTGTGGCCAAGATCAACCTCGACGCGATGGCGCAGACGTTCTTCGTTATCGAGAGCAAAGAGCCGCTGCAGCCGGGTGGAGAGACGGCTGTGACTCTCCCAGACTCCTTGCCGCAAGCTCCCCTTCTCGGTCATCGTCGATTGATGGCAATAACCGAGGCGGCTCTCAAGAGTCAGCCAGGCCGAAGGGAGGAGCAGACTCAGCCCCGGCTGCACAAGGAGGCGATTCCCCGCCTCACCGTCGCGGCTCTCAAAATGCGTGGCGACCAGACCGGCATCGGCTCCAAGCGGTCCATACAGGGAGCGGCGTAGTTGCGTAACGGCCACTTCAGGGAGGCGCTGCGGTACCCGATGATCGATCCCGGCAAGGTCCCGCACCGACTCGCTGCCGAGGCTACCGCGCAAACGGCCGTTCCCGCCGCCCAAAAGGAGCGCTGACCGGCTGATCTCCCGGGTGTATTCTGTCGCACTCTCACCGAACTCGGCCAGATAGTCGCGATGGCTGAAACTCTCCATCTCGGCGTTAAGCCAGAGGTCATCATTGAGCAGTCCGGCATGATCCCAGACGATGGCGCTGCGCGACCCTTGATCGTCGATGGGGATCAACTGATAGAGAGAGAGTTCACCCCGCTGCCGCTCACCCACGAGATAACGGTAATTAAGGCCGGTCCCGACGCCGCGCAGAGAGAAATAATCAAGGGTCAATGTCGCATCACGGTTACGGCCGAGAACCTGATAATACGGGATGGTCAGCTCGGCACCGCGACGCTGGGAATAGCCGATGCGGGGGGTAAGAAGGCCGGACTGACGCTCACTCTTGACCGGATAGATGAAGTAGGGGAGATAGAGCAGCGGCAGATCCCGCAGGTAAAAAACGACGTTGCGGGCCTTGGCGTAACCGCCGACGGTCATTTCAACCTCGCTGGCAGCAAACTTCCACGCCGGAGTCTCCCCTTCGCAGGTGGTAAAGACCCCATCCTGAACCCGATAGCGGTCGTCGCCGAGACGTTCGATCACCTCGCCGGCGAGGTGAAAGTTGCGCTCCTTAAGGTAGACCCGGCCGTGATGAAAACGTCCGGTCGTGTCCTGCAGATTAAGACGGAGGTCCTCCCCCCAGAGGGTCCCCTGACTCTGCTCAAGACGTACCGTCCCATCGGCACCTGCTTCAGCGCTCGTGCGATGCCACCAGAGGGTGTCGGCAAAAAGGGTCATCCCCTCGCGCCGCACCTGCACGTTCCCCGTAGCGCGGCAGAGATCCCCCTGACTGTCGCACTCAAGGTGATCGGCTTCGAGTTCGACCGAGCCGTCGTCAAAGGCGAGAGGGGTCGTCGCCCCCAGCGCCGGGACGGCAACGAGCAGAAACAGCAGATATAAGGGGAAAAACTTCACTCCCCAACCTCCTGAAGAAGAACTTCGCGAACTGCAGCTACCAGAAAAAGAGAGCCCGCGACAAGCAGCAGTTCATCGGAATCAAGCTCGGCGCGGGCACAGGCGAGCGCCTCGCGCCAGTCGATAAAACCTTGCGCGGGAAGATCGAGCTTTGCAGCAACATCCACAATCTTACTTGGCGCCACCGCATCTTCCACCGGTGGCGCTGTCGCATAGAGGGCGACAAGATGTGGACGAAGCGGCGCGAGCAGCTCTTCAGGGAGCCGCGCCCCCTTCATCCCCACCACCCAGCGAACCTTGTGCGGATGCTCCTCAAGCCAGGCGGCAAGGGCCCGGGCTCCAGCGGCGTTGTGGGCGCCATCAAGCAGATGCTCGCCGCTGGCAACGCTGAAGCGCTCAAGCCGGCCCGGCCAACGCACCGTCTCGACACCACGGCGAATACTCTTTTCGTCAAAGGGGAAGCCATGCGGCCGCAGCGCCACCGCCGCCGCCACGGCCAGAGCGAGATTCTCCTGTTGATGGGCTCCGGCCAAGGCGGGAAGAAGCGGCCCCAACGTCTCGTTCTCAACCCTGACAGAACAGCCCTGTGGCCCGATGTTCACGATGATCTCCTGGCCGAAACGACTCAGAGGCGCCAAACGCTGCTGCGCCAGAACAGAGAGAACCTCCTGCGCCTCCTGTGGCTGCTGGCCGAGAATCAGGGGGACTTGCGTCTTGATGATTCCTCCCTTTTCACCAGCGATTTTCGCCAAGGTTTCACCAAGATACTCGCTGTGATCAAAATCGACGGGGGTGATGACGGTCAAAAGAGGCGTGACCGCGTTGGTGGCGTCAAGCCGCCCCCCCATTCCGGTCTCAAGGATCGCCAAAGCGCACCCCTGCCGGGCAAAGTGGAGCAGCGCCATGGCGGTGGTGAATTCGAAGAAGGTGACGGGAAGATCTCCAACGACGGCGCGGATCTCTTCGGTCAGGGCGACCGCCTCCGCCTCGGACAGGGGAGCACCGTCGACCCGGATCCGCTCACCGAAGTCGTGCAGATGGGGGGAGGTGTAGAGTCCGGCCCGAACCCCACCCGCCGCGCAGATCGCCGCCAGCGTCGCACAGACCGAGCCCTTGCCGTTGGTACCGGCAACATGGACGCAACGGAGCGCCTCATCAGGATGACCGAGACGCTCCAGCAGGGTACGTATGTTGTCGAGGCCGAGCTTGATGCCGAAACGCTGCAGACCGTAGAGATAGTCGAGACACTCCCGGTAGCGCACGTAGATCAGCTCTGGGTGAAGATGCGCAGAATCTGGGCGAGCTTCGCCTTCATCTCGGGACGACGGACGATCATGTCGATCATTCCGTGCTCAAGAAGGTATTCGGAGCGCTGAAACCCTTCGGGGAGTTTCTGACGGATTGTCTGCTCGATAACGCGGGGGCCGGCAAAACCAATCAACGCCCGCGGCTCAGCCATGTTGATATCGCCAAGCATGGCGAAACTGGCGGTGACCCCGCCGGTGGTCGGGTCGGTGAGAACCGAGATAAAGGGGATACCGGCCTTCTTCAGTTTGGCAAGGGCGGCACTGGTTTTAGCCATCTGCATCAGCGAGAGAATACTCTCCTGCATCCTTGCCCCGCCAGAGGACGAGAAAACGAGAACCGGCGCCTTCTTTTCAAGACCGAGTTCAATGACACGGGTGATCTTCTCACCGACCACCGAGCCCATGCTCCCCCCCATAAAACTGAAGTCGAAGACCGCCAGCGCCACCGGCAGCCCTTCGATGGTCCCCTCACCGCAGACGATGGCATCGCCGCCACCATTTTTCTTTACCGCCGCCTTGATCCGGTCGCGATACTTCTTCGAATCCTTGAATTCGAGAAAATCGACCGACTGCATCTCTTTGTCAATCTCGACAAACGACCCGGCATCAAGAACGAGTTCGATCCGCTCGCCAGCGCTGATCCGAAAGTGATAATCACACTTGGTGCAAACGTTCTGGTTGCGCTCGATCTCCTTGGTGTAGATGATCTCGTCGCAGTTTTTACACTTGGTCCAGACCCCTTCGGGCATGGTGACTTTACGGGTTTCCACCGCCGCAATCGGCGCTTTTGATTTTTTAAACCAAGCCATAACGGTTCCTTCTCAGGATGCGTACGCATCAGTTTTTTAGATGGTAAAGACTTCCCCCCCCGCCAGAATCTGCATGCAGGGATGATGGAGGGCCTCCAGTTCGGTCACAATCTCATCGAGAAACTGCGGTTTCATGTGGAAGACCTTGAGCGGCACATCGTCGCGACCAAACTTCTTGAGTTCCTCTGCCAGCATCTCAGGGGTGAGATGCCCGCTCGCCTCAGCGATCTTGCGCAAGCGGTTGGGGAAGGAGGTCTCAACAAAGGCCAGTTTGAGCTTCGGACAATGATGCCCCATGGTCCAGAGCGCGTCGGTCGTCCCAGTATCGCCGGAGAAAAAGACCGAACCATCCCCCTGATCAAAACAGTAACCGACCGTAAAGACGGGGTGGTTGGTCTGCCGCATGTGCACCGTGTAAGGACCGACCTGAAACGGTGCGTCAACCTTCAGAGGAACAAACTCCATAGCGGGGAAGCTCCCCATGGAGAGTTTGGAAAAATCGGGCCAGATCTCGTTATTAAAGAGGTGATCACGCACCGACGTCAGTACCGGCTCCGGCGCCATGACCCGCAGAGGCGAGGATCGCAGAGTAAAGACGTTGTCGATGAGAAACGAAAGATCGACAATATGATCAAGATGCGCATGGGTCAGGATGACGATATCGATTTTCGCCTGCTCTTCAATCGGCAAACGCGACGTAATCGTCCCCGCATCAAGAAGCATATGACCGTCGATGAGCATGCTGCTGGTGTTGAACCCTGGCATACGAGAGCCGTGACTCCCCAGCACCTTGATCTGCATCAATCTCCTCCCTTAGCCTTCACGATCCCCGCTAGAGGCGGGACAACGATCCCGAAAGAGCTCGGGAGCTCACTGCGACGAACGACGTGTCGCCTCCTTGAGCTTCCGGATGAATCCCCCCACCTGATCGAGCAGCTCCGGCGAATCGGCATACTCGGCAATAATTTTCACCAGCGCGCTACCGACAACCACCCCGTCAGCAAAGTCTGCAACAGCCGCAGCATCGGCCGGGGTCGTGATGCCAAAGCCGACCGCCACCGGAACCGCCGCAAGGGGACGCAGCGCCTCGACTTCATCGACAATGCCGGCCGCATCAACCTGTTTGGCCCCGGTCACGCCGGTCATAGAAACATAGTAGAGATACCCCTCTCCAACCGCTGCGAGTTTCGTCGCTCGCTCTCGCGGAGTGGTCGGGGCCAAAAGGGTGATCAGGGCGATTCCGGACCGACGCAAATCCTCCTGAATCTCCCCCGCTTCTTCCGGTGGCAAATCAACAAGAAGCAAGCCATCGACACCGGCCGCCGCCGCATCGTGGGAAAACTGCGCTGCGCCATAGTGCAAGACCGGGTTGTAGTAACCCATCAGCACCACCGGCACGTTGCTGTGCTCACGCAACTGACGCACACAGTCGAGAACCCCGGCGAGGGTCGCGCCGTTGGCCAGCGCCCGCTCGGACGCGGCCTGGATCGTCGGCCCGTCCGCCATCGGGTCAGAAAACGGAATACCGAGTTCAATCAGATCGGCACCAGCCTCCACCAGTTCGTGCAAGATTTTAACCGTCGTCCCGAGATCGGGATCACCGGCAGTAATAAAAGGGATCAGCGCCGCCTCTCCCTGCTGGAGCAGGTGGGCGAAACGCTCCTCAATCCTCCCCATGGTCAGACCTCTTTTCCAAAGTAAATGGCGCAAGTTTAAAGGAAGCGCCCCCCCATTTCAACCGTTTTCTCCGTCATCCCCATTCGCCAGACGGCGAACCGTCGCCAGAAGTGAGAGGAACATCGTCGCATCAATCCGCCGCGTCTGAATATTGTAGCGGCTGGTGTGATAACTGGCGACCAGCCACAAATTCGGCTCTATCTGATGCACGGCGCCGTGGCCGAACAGGTAGTCGCCACGACGGCGAATCCTACCCTGCTGCAGCAACAAGCGCAGACAGCTATCGTAGGCCCCTCGCCCCAGAGCGCAGATCACCCGCAGACGCGGCAAACTCGCCAGTTCTTGCGCGAGGTAATCAAGACAGTGGATATATTCGTTGGTCTGGGGACGGTTTTCAGGAGGGACACATTTAACGGCATTGGTGAGATAAAGATCGTGCAATACCAACCCATCATCAGCCGCCACCGCTTCTTTCTGTGAGGCAAAACCGGCATCATGCAGCAGTGGATACATAAAGTCGCCGGCGCCATCACCGGTAAAGGGACGCCCTGTACGATTGGCCCCATGTGCTCCGGGGGCAAGACCGACAAGGCAGACCCGCCCCTGCGAATCACCAAAGCCAGGGACCGGTTTTCCCCAGTAGTCGGCACGACTCAACCCTTTGCGGGGGGGGTGACTCTCCCGGTAAGTCGCCAAACGTGAACAACGCCGGCAGTCACAGAGCCCGGGAAGCTCGGCACCAAGCATCAGGACTTGGGCTCCGCCGGTTTTTTGCCACGAGGCCGACGGCTACGACGCTGCGGCTGTTTCTCACCACTTCGGCTTTTCCCCCCGCCCTTCCCTCCTGTTGGAGGCGGCGCAGCTGATTTACGCCGGGGACCACGCTTGAAATCCCAGACGAAATCCTCCTCGCCGGGAAAGGCGCTGGGGACCTTGCGGCCGATATACTCTTCAATATCGGGGAGATGGAAGACGAGATCCTCGTCGGCGAAACTGATCGCTTTCCCGCTCGCCCCGGCCCGCGCAGTACGACCGATACGATGGACATAGTCTTCGGCGTCTTGCGGCAGATCGTAGTTGACAACGTGAGTCACCTCATCGATGTGGATACCGCGTGAGGCGACGTCGGTAGCGACGAGAAAGGTCAGCTTGCCGGCACGAAAATCTTCGAGAATCCGCATACGCTTCTTCTGCGGGATATCACCGGAAAGGACCGCCGCCGGCATATCGTTAACCTTCAAACGGTCGGTAAGATGCTCGGCCTCGCGCTTGGTATTGACGAAGATCAGAATTCGTTTTGCTCCCTCTTCCTGCCGCAACAGACCGAGGAGCAACGGGAATTTCTCCTTGCGCGCGACATGAAAAAGTATCTGCTCGACCCGCTCCGCTGTCACCTGCTCCGGTTCGATGCTCACTTTTTCGGCGATATTCATAAACTCGTAGGCGAGCTCCATCACCCTTGACGAAAGAGTCGCCGAGAAGAGCATGGTCTGACGCTTATCGAAGTCGGGAAGCTTGCGCAGAATGTAGCGAAGATCCTTAATGAACCCCATATCAAACATTCGGTCGGCCTCATCGATGATCAGCGCCTCGACCCGATTAAGAGAGAAAACCTTTTGCTTGTAGTAGTCGATCAAGCGCCCCGGAGTGGCGACGATGACATCAACCCCATCACGCAGCGCCTGACGCTGTTTGTCGTAATCGACCCCGCCGAAGATCGGCTGCACCTTGAAGGGACAGTGGGCGCCAAGTCCTTTGGCATCTTCGCAAATCTGTACCACCAACTCACGAGTCGGGGCCATGATCAAGGCCCGGGGGTTATGGCTGGTCTGGCGGTTAGAGTTCAACAGCCGGGTAAAGAGCGAGATGAGAAAAGCCGCGGTCTTGCCGGTACCGGTCTGGGCCTGGGCCGCGACATCGTGTCCGGAAAGGGCCAGCGGAATCGACTCTTCCTGCACCGGGGTCAGTTCAGTGAAGCCGACATCGGCAACTCCTTTGAGGACCTCTTCAGGAAGATTCAGTTCGGAGAATTTCATGGGTTCCTTTCGCGTCCGGGGCGCCCTGCGCCCGCGAGTGACGCCTAGAGTTTGACACCCATCGCCTCGGCGACGGTATGAATATCCTTGTCACCGCGACCGGAGAGACAGACGACGAGGCTCTCCTCCTGCGACAGGGTCGGCGCCAGTTTCTTGACCTGGGCGATGGCATGAGAGCTCTCGAGCGCCGGAATGATCCCTTCAAGTTCGGTGAGCATACGGAAGCCTTCGAGCGCCTCATCATCGGTGATCGAGACATACTCGGCGCGACCGATATCGTGGAGCAGGGCATGCTCTGGGCCGACACCGGGGTAATCGAGACCGGCAGAGATGGAGTGGGCATGTTCGATCTGCCCGTCGGCATCCTGCAGAAGATAGGTCTTGTTGCCGTGCAGCACCCCGACGCTCCCGGCACTGATGCTCGCCGCATGCTTACCGCTCTCGACCCCGAAGCCCGCCGCCTCGACCCCAATCAGCCGCACCGCCTCGTCGTTGACAAAGGGGTAGAAGAGTCCCATGGCGTTGGAACCACCACCGATACAAGCAACCGCCGCTGTTGGCAAACATCCTTCGGCGGCCAAGATCTGCTCGCGACACTCACGCCCGATCACCGCCTGAAAGTCGCGCACCAACTGAGGATAGGGATGGGGTCCAGCAACGGTACCGATGACGTAGAAGGTGTCGCGCACATGGGTCACCCAGTGACGCAGAGCGTCGTTCATAGCGTCCTTGAGGGTGGCGGTGCCGCTGGTCACCCCGTGCACCTTCGCCCCGAGCAGCTTCATGCGAAAGACGTTGAGGGACTGACGACGGATATCCTCGGTCCCCATGAAGATCTCGCACTCCAGCCCGAAGAGGGCGGCAACCGTCGCGGTGGCGACTCCGTGCTGCCCGGCGCCGGTTTCAGCGATGACCTTTTTCTTCCCCATCCGCTTGGCGAGAAGGATCTGCCCCACGGTGTTGTTGACCTTGTGCGCCCCGGTGTGGTTGAGGTCTTCACGTTTGAGATAGATCTTCGCCCCGCCAAGCTCAGCCGTGATCCGCTCGGCAAAATAGAGGGGGCTGGGACGCCCGACATAGTGCTTTAGGTAATAGTCGACCTGCTGCATGAACGAGGGATCGGCCAGAGCCTCTTTGTAGGCCGTCTCGAGTTCAAGCAGCGCCGGCATCAGGGTCTCAGCGACATAGCGACCGCCGAAAGCACCGAAGTGTCCCTTGGAATCTGGATAATCGTACATGGGAAGTGACCTTTTCAAAAGCGGCCCCGCGCGGCAGGCGCGACACCCGTGAGAATCATTCGTTGACTAAGGCGAGGGCAACAGCCTGCGACTCCCCCTTTTCGGGGGCGGCCATACGGGCAAAGAGAGGAGTAAAACACTCTCTGAGCTGATCGGCCCCGATGACCGAGAGGTGATTGCTGTCCTGATAGAGGGAGCGCCCCTCCTTCTGGGTCACACATTCACCACCTGCGCAGAGGATCTCTGCCGGATCGATGAGATGCAGCCCGTCATAACTGACCTCTTTAAGCAGCCCCTCCATAAAAGCGAGATGCTGACGGTGTTCAGCCAGCGACTGGGAGACCTGGCTCACATCACCGTAGACCGCATTCTTGGCCAGCGCATGGGAGACATTGTAATCGTAACTCGGAACATCCTGAATAAGCCAGAGTTCGATCTTGCGCTCGGCAAAAAACCGGATGGTCTTTTTAAAATGCTCGGCAAAGAGCCGCTGTTTCTCCTCGAAGTGGCGCGAAAGGTTGTAACTCCCATCCTCGTAGGAGGTGGAATACTTGGCCCAAAAGGCGGTCATGACCACGTTTTTGATCGGGACCTCATCGAGCAGCTGCAGCACTGCGTCGTTAAACTCCTTGCGGATGTCACTGCGCTTGCTCTTTTTGAAAACATAGGCATCCTGCAGCGGAGGATTGGCCGGAAAGGAGGCATGCCAGCCGCTAAGTCCGTGTTCGCTGGCAAGTCCGTCCAGAAGCTTGACCATCATGTTGGCATGACTGTCGCCCCAAAGGAGAAAATCGGGCGCCCCCCCCTTTTCGGAGCCGATCACCTGCAGCGCCTTCTCTCTCACTTTTTCCGGAGCGAGCCCGAAACCGACGTTCTGGGTGATCCCCTCGCTGGTCTTGAGATACGCCATCACCTCGGCAGAAAAACGCGAGGGGACCCCCTTGGCGACATAGGCGAGGGACGAACCGACCGCCGCCACCACGATCAACTGGGCAAAAGAAGCGATAAAGAGCGGCTTGCGCTCAGCAAAGAGCTGGCGGCGGCGAAACGGCTGTTCAACCCAGAAATAGGTCAACGTCGCGCCAACCACGCTGAGTAGCAGCATCAAGGTCGCCATCGTGATGGTGAGCTGTTCGTTTGCAGCCAGATAGCGGGGAAAGACCAGCGCTGGCCAATGCCAGAGATAGAGGGAGTAAGAGATCAGACCGATGGCGACGCACGGCTTAAGACTGAGGAAACGTCCGCTGATGGTCGCCCTCCCTCCCCCGGCACTGTTGCCCCAGATCACTAGAAAAGCACCACCGGCACCGAGGATCTGAACGATCAGAGTGTTGGAGATCGGCCATCCCCCCATCACCGCATCGACATCGTGCAGGGTGACCGCCGCGACGATGGCGACCAGACCGCCAAGCCCCGCCGCCTCCTGCAGTCTGTGCGGAAGAGTCAGGGCCGCCGCCTTGGTCCGTTTCCCCGCCGCCAGAAGCGCGCCGAGCATCAGCTCCCAGCCCCGGGTGTGAAGCATGTAGAAGGAGGTTTCAGGGGAAGACTCTCCGACAACCCGCAACCCCAGAGAGATCAGGGAGAGGAGGAGAACCAGACGTCCGAGATGCTTCGGGCAGAGACGGTGAAAAAGCACGAGAAGCAGGGGAAAGAAGATATAAAACTGCTCCTCCACCGCCAGCGACCAGGTGTGGAGCAGCGGCATCATCTCCGCCGCCTCGCCGAAATAGCCACCGGTCTGCTTCCAGAAGAAGATATTCGAGGAGAAGCCGGCCATCGCTGCGGCCGACTTGCCAAAAGAGATAAAATCGGGAGGGAGCAGGATGAACCAGGCCGCTACCGTCACCACCAGAGTGACACTGGTCATCGCCGGCAGGATGCGGCGGAAACGCCGCTCGTAAAACTGAACGATCGAGAACCGGTCGGCCTCGAGATCTTTGAGGATCAGCGAGGTGATGAGAAAACCGGAGATGACGAAAAAAACATCGACCCCAACAAAACCGCCGGAGAAGCCGGGGTAGCCGGCATGAAAAAAGAGGACCACGAGAACGGCGACGGCGCGTAGCCCATCGACATCGGCCCGATAACGGATATCTGTCATTCCTCCCTAACCTCGTTCAAAACCGGATGCCATCTTTGCAGCCCGAATAAATGCGGCGACCTTGGTCGCATCTTTCTTTCCCGGTGCGCTCTCCACCCCGCTTGAGACATCAACGGCATAAGGTTGCACCGCGGTGATCGCCTGCGCTACGTTCTCTGGGGTCAAGCCACCGGCGAGAATCACTGGCCGTTTTCGTGCCACCTCTGCCGCCAGATCCCAGTTGAAGACCTCACCGGTTCCGCCATAGGCGCCAGCGACCCAAGCATCAAGAAGCAGGGCCGAGGTGGTGTAATCGGTGTGGTCGGCAAGACTTGCCGCATCTTTAACCCGCAGCGCCTTGACCACCCGCTGTGGCGCATAAGCGCAGGCCTCTGGAGACTCATCGCCGTGAAGCTGCACCACATCGAGACCAACTGTGGCAACGATCTCACGAATCCTCACCGGCGTCTCGTTGACGAAGAGGCCGACGGTGGTGACAAAGGGAGGAAGGGCGGCAACAATCTCTTTGGCCTTCTCGGGAGTAACGCAACGCGAACTCTTGGCATAGAAGACAAAACCGAGGGCATCCGCCCCGCTCATACAGGCGTGCAGCGCATCTTCAACGCGGGTGATGCCGCAGATCTTGACCTTCATCCGTCCCCTTACCTCGTTACACACAGACGCTCGTTCTCAGTCAACTTTCGGCAGGTGCGCCAAAGACTCTTTAATCGCCTCTTCGGGATACTCGTAATCGTTGAGCTTATCCCCCAGAAAGTCGTCATAAGCCGCCATATCGACATGACCATGACCGGAGAGATTGAAAAGAATCGTCTTCTCTTTCCCCTCTTCCTTCGCCTGCAACGCTTCATCGATCGCGCCACGGATGGCGTGGCTCGACTCGGGAGCAGGGATGATCCCCTCGCTACGCGAGAAGAGCACTGCCGCTTCAAAACAGGCGAGTTGATGCACCGCCTTGGCTTCGACCACCCCCTCGTGCACCAGTTGCGAAACCAGCGGAGATGCGCCGTGATAACGCAACCCGCCAGCATGAATGCCGGGGGGCATGAAGTCGTGGCCCAAGGTGTACATCTTTGACACCGGCGCCATCTTGGCCGTATCGCCATAATCGAAGGCGTAGATGCCACGGGTCAGGGTCGGGCAGCTCGCCGGTTCCAGAGCAACCACCCGCACGTTCTTGCCGTTGGCCTTATCCGCGACAAAGGGGAAGCCGACCCCGGCGAAGTTGGAACCGCAGCCGTGGCAACCGATGACGACGTCAGGATATTCACCGACCATCGCCAGCTGCTCCTTCGCCTCAAGGCCGATGACACTCTGATGCAGGCAGACGTGATTAAGAACGCTGCCAAGAGCATAACGGGTATCGTCATGAGTGGCGGCATCCTCCACCGCCTCGCTGATAGCGATGCCAAGTGAGCCGTTGCTCTCGGGATCACGCTCGAGGATCGCCCGTCCGGCGTTGGTCAAATTCGAGGGCGAGGGGGTAACATTCGCCCCCCAAAGCTGCATCATGCTCTTGCGGTACGGCTTCTGGTTGTAAGAGACCTTGACCATGTAGACCGTGCACTCAAGACCGAACATCTGACAGGCGAGCGAGATGGAGGAACCCCACTGACCGGCGCCGGTCTCGGTAGCGATCCGCTTGGTGCCGGAGATCTTGTTGTAATACGCCTGCGGGATGGCGCTGTTCGGCTTGTGCGATCCGGCCGGGGAGCCCCCTTCATACTTGTAGAAAATCTTCGCCGGGGTTCCAAGCGCCTTCTCCAGACGATGCGCCCGAAAGAGGGGCGAGGGACGCCAGATTTTATAGATTTCCCGGACCTCTTCTGGAATATCGATCCAGCGCTCGGTCGAAACCTCCTGCTCGATGAGCGGCATCGGGAAGATCGGCAACAGGTCATCAGGGGAGACCGGCTGCATCGTTCCCGGATGGATCACCGGCGCCAGAGGAGACGGCATATCGGGGATGATGTTGTACCACTGCTTCGGGATGCGATCTTCGGGAAGGAGGATTTTGGTCTGCATGGTCATACTCCTGGGATTCAGAACAAAAAGGCGCAACCGGCCAACGCCAGCGCGCCGAACCGGAAGCGACGGTCAAACAGAGGGATTAGTTGCCAAGCAGCTCGTCAAGCTTGACGCCGATCTTCTCTTCACGCATCAGCGACTCACCGATGAGGAAAGCACCAGCTCCCGCCTCAAGCAGGCGCTCGATATCGGCGCGACAGTTGATGCCGCTCTCGGCAACCACGAAACGATCGGCGGAGATCATCGCCCGCAACCGCTCTGTGACGGCAAGATCCGTCACAAAGCTGCGCAGAGAACGGTTATTGATACCGATAAGGGGGCAATCGGTCTGCAGCGCCAGTTCCAACTCCGCCTCATCATGCACCTCAAGCAGCACATCAAGACGCAGCTCGGCGGCCAAGGCCGAGAAATCGCGCAACTGCGACAGGTCGAGCATGGCGGCAATCAACAGGATGGCGTCGGCACCAAAAGCCCTCGCTTCGACAATCTGATAAGGGTCGCAGATGAAATCTTTGCGCAGAAGCGGCAGCGAGACCTGCTCACGGATCAACCCCAGATAGTTGAGGTGGCCGAGGAAAAACTTCTCATCGGTCAGCACCGAGAGGCAAGTGGCGCCAGACTCCTGATAGGTCTCGGCAATCGCCAACGGATCGAAATCGGGACGAATCACCCCTTTGCTTGGGGAGCCCTTCTTGACCTCAGCGATAATCGCCGTCCCTCCCGATTCGTGCATCGCCTTAAGCGCTGCGACAAAACCGCGAGGGGTGTCCTCCACCAGCTCAAGCCGCTCGCGCAGCCGCGCCATGGGAAACTTCGCCTTGGCGGCGGCGACCTCTTCGCGCTTGTGAGCGACGATCTTCTGCAGGATATCGGGGGTCTCACTCATGCTCTATCAATCCAACAACGGTTAAGGTGTGATCGGAGTTACGCCTGGGTCTTGGCGGCAAGGCGGGCGACCTGCTCGGCGGCGCGACCGGAGTCGATCGCTTCGGCCGCGAGAGTAATCCCCTCGGCCGGGGTCGCGGCCTTGCCGGCGGCGACCAACGCATAAGCGGCGTTGAGCAGAACCACATCCCGTTTCGCCCCCTTCTCTCCGGCAAGGATGGCGCGGACGATCCCAGCGTTCTGCGCCGCGTCACCGCCGCGCAGATCCTCCATCGAACAGCGAGTCAGACCGAAATCCTCCGGTGCGATCCGCCCGACGCTCACTCCCGCCTCGCTGACGGTAGCGACTGCCGTCGNGCCTCAGTCAGGGTGATCTCGTCCCTCCCGTCAAGGCCGTGTACCACGAAGCCGCGGCGGCAACCAAGATTGTAAAGAACCTGGGCCAGCGGTTCGACGAGGTCCTCACGATAGACCCCCATCACCTGGCAGTCGGCTTTGGCGGGGTTGGTCAGCGGCCCGAGAATATTGAAGATGGTGCGGATGCCGATCTCCTTGCGCGGACCGATGGCGTATTTCATCGCTCCGTGCAGTGCCGGAGCAAAGAGGAAGCCGAGCCCAATCTCATCGATACAGCTTTCCACCGTCTCCGGCGTGACATCGAGGTTGACCCCGAGGGCCTCAAGCACATCAGCGCTACCGCAGGCGGAAGAGACAGAGCGATTGCCATGCTTGGCGACCTTGACCCCGCAGGCCGAGACCACGAAGGTCACCGTGGTCGAGATGTTGAAGGTGTTGGTCCCATCGCCGCCGGTTCCGACCACATCGAGGATCGTCTCGCGCTCGACGTTGATCTCGTCCCGGTCAAGGTCAAGGACATTACGCCCGACCCGGATCGGCGTTGCCTTCTCGCGCATCACCTTGGCGGCACCGGTGATCTCTTCCACCGTCTCCCCCTTCATGCGCAGAGCGGTAATCAGGGCGCCGATCTGTGCCGGGGTCGCCTCGCCGGACATGACCTGGTCCATGACCCCGACCATCTCCTGCTCGCTCAGATTTTGTCGTTCAACAACCTTGGCAATCGCCGCTTTGATCATGATAGTCCCTCACGGATGGCGCCGCGCGCTGAAGCAGATGGCGGCAATCGATTTCAGGTCAGATCGAGAAAGTTCTGCATCAGCTTCTTCCCTTCGAGCGTCAGGATCGACTCGGGATGAAACTGCACCCCCCAGATCGGGAGTTCGCGATGTTCGAGCCCCATCACCTCGCGATCCGCCGTCCAGGCGGTGACCCGCAGGCAGGAAGGGAAAGAGCTGCGCTCCACCACCAGCGAGTGGTAGCGGGTCGCATCAAAAGGGCTGCTTAAGCCGCGAAAGATACCGCTGTTATCATGGGTGACCGGGCTTGTCTTGCCGTGCATCAGCGTGGTGGCGCGGACGATCTTGCCACCGAAGGCGTGACCGATCGACTGGTGCCCGAGGCAGACCCCGAGGATCGGCAGCTTGCCGGCGAAGGCCTGGATCGCCTCAACCGAGATCCCGGCCTCGGCCGGAGAGCAGGGGCCGGGAGAGACGACGAGCCGCTTCGGCTTTTTCGTCGCAATCTCTTCGACACTGATGGCATCGTTGCGGTAGACCTCCACCTCTTCACCGAGTTCACGAAAATATTGGACAATGTTGTAGGTGAAGGAGTCGTAGTTATCAATCATCAACAGCATGTCAGTCGAGTCCTTTGCACGCCATGTCGATCGCCTTGCGTACCCCCATCGCTTTGTTGATCGTCTCCTGATATTCACTTTCGGGATCAGAGTCAGCAACAATCCCCGCCCCCGCCTGAAGGTAGACCTTATCCCCCTGCACCACCAAAGTCCGGATGGCGATCGCCATATCCATGTTCCCCGAGAAGGAGAAGTAGCCAACGGCACCACCGTAAATCTCGCGCCGGCTCGGCTCAAGCTCGTCGATGATCTCCATGGCACGAATCTTCGGTGCCCCCGAGAGCGTCCCGGCCGGGAAGGTGGCACGGAAGACGTCAAATGCCCCAAGATCGCCATCCAGCTCACCCCGCACGTTGGAGACGATGTGCATAACGTGGGAGTAGCGCTCGACCACCATCAGTTCGCTCACCTTGACGCTGCCGGTGCGACAGACCCGCCCGAGATCATTGCGGCCAAGGTCCACCAGCATGATGTGCTCGGCCCGCTCCTTGGGATCGGCGAGGAGCTCGTCAGCGAGTTGCTGATCCGCCTCGGCGGTAACACCACGGGGCCGGGTGCCGGCAATGGGGCGAACCTCAACCTGTGCCCCCTCCTTACGCACCAGCACCTCGGGAGAAGCGCCAACCACCAGCGTCTCGCCAAAACGGAGGAAGAACATGTAGGGGGAGGGATTGATCGTCCGCAACGAGCGGTAGATGTCAAAGGGGTCAACGGTCAGCTCCCCCTCAAAACGCTGCGAGAGAACCACCTGGATAATGTCGCCGGCCCGAACATACTCCTTACACCGCTCCACCGCCGCCTTAAAGCCGTCGGCACTGAAGTTGGAGGTCGGCGCAAACGGGGCAACGCAGGGTGCCGCCTGTCGTTGCGGCAGCGGAGCCCGCAATCGGGCGATCATCGCTTCGATCCGCTTTTCGGCCCGGGCGTACGCCGCAGCAGGCTCTTCACCATCGGCGAGATGAACGTTGCAGACCACCTTTACCTTCTGCCGCATGTTATCGAAGATAA
>PKUF01000137.1 GCA_002869635.1 Desulfuromonas sp.
GCTGAACTCGCAGATCGGGGTGGTAAAGTGCTGCCAGATCCCGACGAAATCCAGGAATTTGAAATCGACGAACTTGACATCATGTTCTTCTGCAAACTTGACTACTTCGCTTGGCGTCATCGTTGAACTCTCCTTTACTGGGTTGATATTTTCAGAAAAGTATCGCTTTTCTGAAGAACTGGGCTATCTAAAATTAAAGGGCGTCTTCCCCACGTTCGCCCGTACGAATTCTGACCACTTCATCGATTGGAGTGACAAAAATCTTGCCATCACCGATACGACCGGTTTTGGCCGCGTCGGCAATGACGTCAACAACCTTTGCGACCTGATCGTCAGCGACGATAATTTCCATTTTGATTTTCGGTATGAAGTCGACAACGTACTCGGCGCCACGGTAAAGTTCGGTGTGACCTTTCTGGCGTCCGAAACCTTTGACCTCACTGACGGTAATCCCCTGGATGCCGATATCGTTGAGGGCTTCCTTGACCTCATCAAGCTTGAATGGCTTGATAATCGCTTCCACTTTGCGCATGCGGATATCCTCCTTCATCCTGTTAAGCTACGTCCGCTGTAAACAATTTCTGGTTATTTTGCAAACTTCCTGCCAGATGACCCTATCTATTCCAAAAATATTTTTCTTTATGATTCAAAGAGATAGATAAATTTTTGACACCTGATTCTCATCGGGCATCTCGCAACAGAAGATTGCGTGCTCAAAAAATAAGCAAACAGCGTCCAACTGCTTAAAATAAGAGCAAAGCATCTTCAACGATTCGACCCAGATGAATCGTCACAGTATTTCAGAAATGTCACGCTCTCGCAATGAAAAGTCTGTGGAAACATGTCAAAAGGACGACTTGAAATCAATTCATAACCGTTATGCAACAAAGGCTGCAAATCACGCGCGAGCGTTTGAGGGTCACAAGAGACATAAATTACCTTGGAAACCGGATGTTCAACCAAGGACTTCATAACCTCATAGGCCCCGCTACGCGGCGGATCGAGAACCAGCAAATCGACAGCGTCACAAAGCGTGCGAGCACTGAACAATGTTTCCGCCGGGCCGCAATGGAAATCGGCATTCGCGATTCCGCTTACGGCGGCGTTCTTGCGGGCGAACTCTATCGAGATCGGCGAATCCTCAATCCCGACAAGTCGCGCCGCGCGGCGCGCCAGTGGCAGGGAAAAGTTTCCCATTCCACAGTAGAGATCGACAACATTCTCCGTTCCCTGCAATTCAGCAAGTTCCAAAACTTCGGCAACCAGTTCTCGATTCTGATCCAGGTTGATCTGGGCAAAGCCGCCGACGCTGTATGCCAGTTCAAGCAACGGATCTCCAACCTGAATTCGCAAAATTCCGTCACCGTGAATCAGGGTGCGCCTGCTCTTGGCACCGAACTGGATCACCAGGTCGGAGTTCAAGTCTGCCTGCAGCAATCGTTCGGCAAGAGTCTTCCCTTCCACGCCCAGATAATGGACAGTTACAGCTGTCTTTTTATGATCATCAATGGCCAGATCGATCTGCGGAATCTGGCGGGCGTACGAGGTATTCGAGAACAAGCAACGCAGCTTTGAGGTCAGAATGTTTAACTCCGGTGCAATCAACGGACATTCGTCGACAGCCATTACATAGCGGCTTTTGGCGCGATAGAAACCACAGATAAAGCCCTGCTGCGACACATGACATTTGAGTTGAACCCTACTGCGATAGTTCCACTCAGCAGCAGAAGCGACAATAGGGTGAACCTGGGCGGGATCAACTCCGCAACGCCTGACGAGCGTCTCACGGAAGAGGGTGCCTTTCCAATGCAGCTGCTCAGCATAAGACAAGTGCTGCCACTGGCACCCCCCACAGTCTCCGGCAACCACACAGGGTGGCCGGCGACGCTTGGACGCAGGCTCAAGAACTTCAAGCAACTGCGCTTCAGCATACTGCTTTTTGGCCGACACAATGCGACAGCGAACCCGGTCCCCCACCGCAGTATGCGGTACAAAGATGACCCGACCCTCGTGACGGGCGAGCCCTGCCCCGCCGTTGACCAGGGTTTCAATGGTCAACGGCGGCAGGATCTCGGAAGAATTCGATTTAGAGCGCGGCGTCAAGATCAGGCGCCAGGAGTGAACCGATCAGCGGTGAAATTGAGCGTGGCGAAATAATCATCGAGCGTTTCTTCCCGTCGGATCAGTTCGACCGAGCCATCAGCCTTCAACAACAACTCTTTGGGACGCAGGTTGGCATTGTACTGGAATCCCATGGCATGTCCATGCGCTCCGGTATCATGAATCACCAGCACATCACCCTCATCGATGGCAGGCAACTCGCGCTGGATCGCGAACTTGTCATTGTTTTCGCACAGGGAACCGACGACATCATAAACCTGGTCGCGCGGGGCATCTTCCTTGCCGACGACATCAATGTGGTGATAGGAACCGTAGAGCGCCGGACGCATCAGCGACGACATACTGGCATCGACACCGATGTATTTGCGATAGATATCCTTACTGTTTATCGCGCTCGTCACCAGGCAACCATGCGGACCGGTCATAAAACGGCCACTCTCCATGAACAGGCGCGGGGCATAATCGTTGCGCTCCTTAAACGCTGCGAACATCGACTCGGCTTCAGCCGCGATCGTGCTGATATCAAGAGTGTCCTGCTCCGGCTTGTAAGGGATTCCCAGACCACCGCCGATATTGACGAAATCAAAACGAATATCGAGTTCTTTGCCGACTTCCTCGGCAACTTCAAGGATCATCCGCACCGTCTCGACGATATAGGTATAATCCAGCTCATTGGAGGCAACCATCGTATGCAGGCCAAAGCGCTTCGCGCCGCGTTTCTGCGCCATACGGTAGGCTTCAACCATCTGATCATGGGTCAGGCCATACTTGGCTTCAACCGGATTACCGATAATGATGTTACCAGACCGGCGCGGCCCCGGGTTGTAACGGAAACAGATCAGCTCCGGAAAATCCGGGACCTTTTCAATCAGGGAGATATCATCCAGATTAAGGATGCAGCCACCGGCATCGGCAGCGACCTTGAAAACATCTTGCGAGGTATTGTTCGAGGTCAACATCAGATCCTCGCCACTCGCACCGATCTCACGACTCGACACCAGTTCGGCAATGGAACTGCAATCGAAACCAAACCCCATGTCGCGCATCAGTTCAAGAATACGCGGATTCGGCAGGGCTTTGACGGCATAATATTCACGGAACTCGGGAAAAGCGGAAAAGGTCTTTTTTAGATTTTCACCGGTTTCACGGATACCGACTTCATCATAAATATGAAACGGGGTCCCGTAATGCTCCACCAACTGCTCGGCGATCGGGAAAAGACGCTCTTTAAAACTCTGCGACATCGGCATAACGACCAAACTCCTTTACGTGCGCTGTGCGCTGACATGATGGAATCAGAACCTTTCCAGGTCCAGTTTTTCAGTATCCTTGATTGTCTCGAGGACAACGCTGGTTTTTGTCTGCAAAACCCCGTCAAGGGCATTGATTTCAGAGGTCAGGATCTGCCCCAGCTCGGCATGGTCGGCGACCCGTAAACGTAGCAGATACCCATCATCTCCAGCGATCAGATGAACCTCCTGAACACCGGTGACACGGGCAAGTTGCTGCGCCAGATCAGCCCCCAGCCGCCCCTGCACCCGAACCTGAACAAAAGCCAGCAATCCCAGGCTGAACGCCTGTGGATTAAGCCGAACTTCATAGCCATCGATGATACCACGCTCTTCAAGTTTACGGATACGCTCCAGCACTGCAGAGGGGGCCATGCCGACCTGGCGGGCAACCTCAACATTCGGGATACGAGCCTTCTCCTGAAGAATCTCTAGTATCTTGTAGTCAACTTCGTCAATTATTCGCTTATCACTCATATCTAAAGAATATTATTCTCCACACAAAGAATGTCAATACAGAAGTGGAGAAAAAAGGTAATTTTTAGCGATATTTTTCAGGAATGGCTAAACCAAACCGACGACCTTGGCAATCAGGTAACCGGAATAGCTAAAATAGACACACAGAAGGATAAACCCTTCGGTGCGGTTGATGCGTCGCGGACCAGCAGCACCGATCCCGACGAAGAACAGGGCAAAGGTCAACAGCCCCATCAATAAGC
>PKUF01000001.1 GCA_002869635.1 Desulfuromonas sp.
AACTCGATTTTTCCTCAAAACGCCCGCGGCGGGTCGAGCGTCCCGATGAGCGCAGCTTTCTCCTGAATTACCAACTCAGCCTCGATCACGACTCCCGCCGCGCCCGGGATGAGTTCTCCCTCGCGACCGATCTGGCGTGGCGCCGCGGTCCTCTCTTGTTCAGCAGTGAGCAGCGTTATGCTGATACCGCTGAGGGCGCGCGGTTGACCCGTTTGATGAGTCGTGGGATTTGGGATTGGCGGTCGCAGATGCGGCAACTGATCGTTGGTGATGCGCTCTCACACCCCGGGCCGTTGGAGCGTTCTGTCCGCTTTGCCGGGGTGACGTTGCGACGGGATTTCGCTCTCAAAAACGATTTTATCCAGTATCCAACGCTCGATCTCTCCGGTGCCGTCTCTTCCCCCTCGACCCTCGATATCTACCTCAATGGGGTGCGCTTGCGCAGTGAAGAACTCCCCCCGGGCGAATTCCAGCTCGATAACCTTAGCCGCACCCTCGGTTATGGCCATTACGAATTGGTGCTGCGTGATCCCTACGGAGTTGAGACCCGGATTGAAAATCCCTTTTATCTCTCGGACCAACTGCTGCAGCCGAAGCTGCATGAGTACAGCTACAGCCTCGGGGCGGTACGGGAAGATTATGGGACGGATGACGATCGCTACAGCGATCCGCTCTTTGTCGGGCACCACCGCTACGGAGTGGACCGTCGTCTCACCCTGGGAGGGAGTTTGCAGCTGAGTAACGGCTATGCTCTGGCGGCGGGTCAACTGGCATGGCAGCTGCGTGAAAGGGGGATTGTGACGTTGGCTCTAGCTGGCACCGGAGGGGATGGGAGTGGCGAAGCGGCACTGCTGCGCTGGTCTTACCTGAGGCGGCCGCTGAACGGTTACGTTGAACTGCGGCAGCATTCACAAGGGTTTCTCCTGCTCGGAGAGAGCGCCGCACTTCATGATGCGCTGTTGCAGGTTACTGCGGGGGGTGGTTTTGCTGCCGGGCCGTTTGGTTCTCTCTCCTTTGATGCGAGTCACAGCGACAACGCCAGTCTGGGGCAGCGCAGCAGCATCGGGGGGAACTATTCCCTCCGCTTAAAGCAGGGGCTTAGCCTCAACTTGCTCGCGCGCAGCGTCCAAGAGGAGAGTGGTAACTCCTGGTACACCTATCTCACCCTAACCTGGGCGCTGGATGGCGAGCGCCAGGTTTCTAGCCGATTGGAGCTTCAGAGCGAAGGCGAGAGGATGGTTCTCCAGACCCAGAAGAGCTTGCCGGTCGGACAGGGATACGGTTACTGGGCGAGTACCGGTTATGATGCGGTCGGAAGCAACGATGGCGTCTTTTTCGCGCCGTCCGGGCAGTACAACGGTCGTTACACTAACTGGCGCGCCGACGTTCGCATTGAGCAGACCGACTCGGGGAGCGAGAACTGGGTGCAGCTTAGCAGCTTAGGGGCGATCAGTCAGGTCGGCGAGGTCTGGTCGCTGTCACGTCCTGTCCCCGATAGCTTCTCGCTGGTGCAGGTCGGAGGGCTTGAGGGGGTGCGGGTGCGCCAGAACGGACAAGAGATGGGGCGCACCGATGCCCGGGGGCTGCTGTTGCTACCGAACCTCAATGGCTATTACGACAACCTGATCGCTATCGATCCTCGGGATATCCCTTTTACTCATGCACTTGGGGAGGCGGAGCATTACATCTCTCCCTCTGCGCGCGGCGGCTCCTGCCTGGTCTATCCGCTGACGCGCAGTACGCCGGTGACGGGACGTCTCCATCTCAAAATGGCGGATGGCGAAAAGCCTCTGGAGTTTCACGAGTTGGTGATTGAAGATGAGGCCGGGCGGAAAATGCGGATCCCAACGGGGCGAGGCGGCGAATTCTATCTCGATCCGGCTGAGTTCCCGGTGCCGGATGGTAGTATGGATGTGACCGACTGCAATGCCCTCGTTGGGAAGGGGGACTCAGTCGCATCCTCACAGAGGGTGGTCGGTTGGCTCGATGAGGTCTCGGCTTCCCCGGATTTTGTTTTGACGATTTCTAAGAGTGATGAGCCATTCGTCGATCTCGGTACGATCCTCATCGATTCGGCAGGGAAGGGGGATGAAGATGAACGCTGACATGAAAAATACGAGCTTCGACCTTCGATTCTGCTTGCGTCTGTCGCTGCTGACGCTGCTTTTATGGGGAGTCTCTACTGTTCCGGTTTGGTCAGCGGCTTGCCGGGTGGCAAAGACATCCTTGAGCTTTGGTGTTTATGACATGCTCTCGCCGGTTCCGACAGATGCAACAGCGCAGCTCTCCGTTCGTTGTACTCACAAAGTTACCGCCCCAGCGACGGTTCAAGTCACATTGAGTGGTGGAAGTTCTGGCAGTGTCGCCCAGCGCAGTATGTAGGCCCCGACGGCGGTAACACCGTTGAATTATAATCTCTACAGCGATGCGGGGATGAGTTCCATTCTCGGTGATGGAACCGGTGGATCGGTGACGTTGACCAGCATTGTTGATAAAACAGCTCCTTGGACCATCAATGTTTTTGGCCGCATTGACGCGCTGCAGGTCGTTCCTCTCGGTTCCTTTAGCGATACCCTTACCGCGACAATTCTCTACTGATATGCGTTTACCGACCCCATTGCAGAGCGGCCGACTGATTCGTCGCTACCGTCGTTTCCTGGCTGATGTTGAACTCGATAGCGGCGAGACCGTGACTGCTCACACCCCCAATACTGGAAGTATGATGCAGTGTGCTGTCCCTGGGCATCGTGTTCTTCTCTCACCCTCGACCAATCCTCAGCGCAAACTCGCCTGGACTCTAGAGCTGATGGAAGTTAACGGACATTGGGTTGATACCCACACCCATCGTGCCAACCGAGTGGTAGAAGAGGGGTTGCGCCAGGGCTGGCTGGAAGGTTTGCAGGGGTACGCGGTGCGCCCTGAATATCCCTTTGGCGCAAGCCGCATCGATTTTCTTCTCGAAAAAGAGGAAGAAAAAGTCTTGCTTGAGGTGAAGAATGTGACATTGTGTTGTCAAGGGGATGTCGCTTGTTTTCCTGATGCTGTGACCGTGCGGGGGCAGAAGCATCTGCGCGAGTTGGCGGTGGCCCGAGCTCAGGGCTACCGGGCGGTGATCTTTTTTCTGGTGCAGCGAGGTGAGGCTTTAGCTTTTACCCCGGCCGACGCCATTGATCCGACCTACGGCGCGTTGCTGCGCGAAGTGGTGAGTCAAGGGGTCGAGATCTACGCCTGTCGCACCGAAGTGACCCCTGAGACGGTGCAGGTGGCCAAGCGCCTTCCGGTATGCCTTGGTCCCTTCTCAACAGAAAGGAACACCTCATGATGATCATATGGCGTTTGTTTTGTTCTCTTGGGCTGCTTGCGGTGCCTCTTCTGTTCGGGGGGTGCCCATCTTCGTCATCGTCTCCTGAGGGGACAACGGCACGTCTTCTTCCTTTTGAAGATTGTGCGACACTCAGCGACTATTTTTCGCAGATGAGCGAGCAACAGCAGACATTGATGGCTTGGGATACGATTAGGGTCGACTCCATCGCCGGGGCTCCGATGACCCCGGCGATGGAGATCGCCTCAGATCTTGCTGACGCTGGAACAACCCCGGTCGATTATACCGGAACCAATCTTCAGGAGAGCGGGGTTGATGAAGCCGATTTCAGCACGTTTGATGGAGAGACCCTCGCTCTGGTTCAAGATGGCAACCTTCTCCTTTTCGATACCTGGCCCGCTGAAGAGAGCCATGAACTTTCCCGTGTTTCCCTTGAAGGGAGTCCCTTTGCCCTTTTTGTCGCGGGGGACGACCTCCTGGTGTTATCGCATATCTCGGATCTGACGGCACTTTCGGCGAACTCTTTCGCGCCACAGGGGTGGGGAGTTCTTAAGGTTTCACTCTTTGATATCAGTGTTCGCACCGCTCCGGGAATGCGCCGGGAACTTTATCTCGAGGGGAGTTACGTCGATGCGCGCTTGGTCTCCGGGCGTCTGCATCTGCTGCTGACGGCGGGGATGTCGCCGCTGCTCGGCATCAGCGTCAGCGGTCTCCCCGAAGTCGCTGTCGACCCCCTTGCACAGGCAAGCGCCGCGGGCGCGACG
>PKUF01000022.1 GCA_002869635.1 Desulfuromonas sp.
ATATCCTCGGCCAGGGCTGTACGTATGATCCGTTCAATCTCAAACTGCATGCGAACCCGTCTCCCGACAGAAAACCTGGAAAAGTCTGGCTGGATTTTACAAAAATATTAAGCAAATCTATAACATATCGGCAATCGCGCCCGCAACCGAAATCACTTCATCGGTAGTGGCGAATCCCCTTTACATTTCCATAGGTTGTGATAACAATTTAGTTTGATAATCGCACACATAGAGTATTTTTCTCGAAGGAGTCACAAATGAAAAGATCCCTCATCTTGCTGGTTCTGATCCTGCCGCTGCTGCTCGGCGCCTGTGTCAGCAAAAACACCTTCCAGCAGCAGGTCAACAGGACCGAGATGCTGCGGCGCGACCTCACCGACAGCCAGGAGACTATCACCAGGCTGCGTCATGACAACAGCGAACTACGCGGCAACATTTCCGACCTCAACAACAGGTTGATCGACGTCCTGCAACAGAACTCCAAACTCCAACGTGACCTGCTGGCAGCTAACGCCAACCAGCGACGCCAGGAAGGAACCCTGACGGCACAGCAGGAGACAAATCAGGCACTGAGCAACCAACTGTCTGACATGCAGGAGACCAATGACCGCCTGCTGACAACCATCCAGGAGTTGAACCGGACGATCGACAAAGAAAAAGCCGCCCGCGAAGAACGCCTGGCCAAATTGAAAGACACCTATGATCAGCTTGTTGGCGCCCTGGAAGAAGAGATCAAACGGGGTGAAGTCACCATTTCGAACCTGGAAGGACAGTTATCGCTCAACCTGCTCAACAACATCCTCTTCGATTCCGGCAAAACCGTCATCAAACCCGAAGGGCAGAAGCTGCTTAAAAACCTCGGCGACGTTCTAAGCAAGTTTCCCGACAAGGCTCTGCGCATTGAAGGGCATACCGATAACGTTCAGATCAGCAGCCGCCTGACCGAACGCTTTCCGACCAACTGGGAGCTATCGACAGCCCGCGCCACCAGCGTCGTCCATTTCCTTCAGGACAATGTCGACCTGCCCGGCGAACGTCTGATCGCTGCCGGCTACAGCGAATACCACCCCCTTGAGAGCAACGAAACACCTGAGGGGCGCGCACAGAATCGACGTATTCAGATCTTCCTCGTCCCCTACAAAGGTGGCGAAGAGCTGCAATAGGTAAAGAAGTGGAGTTGAACAGAAAAGTTCAGGTTTTATGCAGCTGAGTTTCCGCCAAACGTTGCTCGGCCAGCTGCCAGAACGCCCTGACCACCGGCTTCTGTAGCGTACGTTGATTGGAGCAGAGACCGACCACGTAGGGGTCGAGCTGCGGTGCATTGCTCAACACCGCCACCTCGTCTTTGAAGGGGCTGCGTTCAAGCACCAATTGCGGCACGATACCGATCCCGCAGCCGAGATGGACCATCGGTATAATCGCCTCGTTACCCGAAACTTCGGAACTGATGTTGGGAACGAGGCGGTTCTTTTTCAGCCACTGATCAAGCCGGCGGCGGGACAGACCGGCCTGCGGCAAAACCAGCGGCATCGACACCAGCTCCAGCGCATTTCGGGAGAGCAGATCCAGCTCTTCGACCAGCTGGTGGCCGGCGATGAACAGCAGCGGCGTGGTCATGATCGGCAGAAAATCGATCCGTGCCCCCCGTCGGTCCGGTAAAGCGGCAACGGCGATATCGATCTCGCCCGCTTCGACCTGGGCGACAGCCTCTTCGGCCGCTCCGGTGCGTAATTCCAGTTGCACATCGCTGTAGGCATGGCGATAGGCCTCGACCAGGTCGGGAAGCAGGCTATAGACGGCAGTGATCGACGCATAGAGCGAGAGCGTTCCGCTCAGGGCTCGCTCCCCACCCAGTGCCACCTGAAAGCTGCGATAATCCTGAATGGCCTTACGTGCGTAGTCGTGAAAACTGCGTCCGACTTCCGTCAGTTGCACACTGCGCTTATCGCGTACAAACAACGCCTGCCCAAGCTCTTCCTCCAGCCGCTGAATCGTCCGCGACAGCGCCGAAGGGCTCAGGTTGCATTGACGACTCGCACGGCCGAAGTGCAGCAGGTCGGCAACGACAAGGAATATTTCAAGTTCACGAATATCCATAAATAATTTCAGGCTTCGGGCTTCGGGAATCAGGTATCAGGAAGAGATAATATCTATGGTCGATTATGCCTGTGGCCTGACACCTGAAACCTCCATCATTGCGATTAGCGCAATACAGTGTACACAATAAATCAATTTACGCAACAGCGCATTTCCGCTATTGTGCACAGGCTAAAATCGTCCATATTTCAACGACATTCATATCAAGGAGACAAGCAATGGCGCAAAATTATTTCAACACCCTGTCCATGCGTGAAAAACTCGAAGAACTCGGCACCTGCCGGTTCATGGAAGCCGCAGAGTTCGCCAACGGCTGCGAATATGCCAAAGGCAAGAAGATTGTTATCGTCGGCTGCGGTGCCCAGGGCCTCAACCAGGGGCTCAACATGCGTGACAGCGGGCTCGACGTCTCCTACACCCTGCGTAAGGAAGCGATCGCCGAAAAGCGCCAGTCCTATATCAACGCTACGGAAAACGGCTTCAACGTCGGCAGCTACGAAGAACTGCTCCCCACCGCCGACATCGTTATGAACCTGGCTCCCGACAAGCAGCATACCGACGTCGTCAACACCGTCGTTCCGCTGATGAAGCAGGGCGCAACCTTCTCCTACGCTCACGGCTTCAACATTGTTGAAGAAGGGACCCAGATCCGCAAAGACCTCACCGTCATCATGGTCGCCCCCAAGTGCCCCGGCTCCGAAGTTCGTGCCGAATACCAGCGTGGCTTCGGCGTTCCGACCCTGATCGCCGTCCACAAGGAGAACGATCCCAACGGTGACGGCCTCGACATCGCCAAGGCGCTCTGCTCCGCCCAGGGCGGCGACCGCGCCGGAGTTCTTGAGTCGTCCTTTGTCGCCGAGGTCAAGTCCGACCTGATGGGCGAGCAGACCATCCTCTGCGGCATGCTCCAGGCCGGTTCCCTGCTCTGCTTCGACAAGATGGTCGCCAGCGGCATCGAAGCCCCCTACGCCGCCAAACTGATCCAGTACGGCTGGGAAACCGTCACCGAGGCGCTCAAGCACGGCGGTATCACCAACATGATGGATCGCCTCTCCAACCCGGCCAAACTGCAGGCCTTTGATCTGGCCGAGGAACTCAAGGAGATCATGCGTCCGCTGTTCCGCAAGCACATGGACGACATCATCACCGGCGTTTTCTCCAGCACCATGATGGAAGACTGGGCCAACGACGACATCAAGCTGTTGACCTGGCGTGAAGAGACCGGCAAAACCGCCTTCGAGCAGACCGAGGCCGCCGGAGAGATCCCCGAGCAGGAGTACTTCGACAAAGGCATTCTGATGGTCGCCATGGTCAAAGCCGGTGTCGAACTGGCCTTCGAATCGATGGTCGAAGTCGGCATCGAGCCCGAATCCGCCTACTATGAGTCGCTCCACGAGACGCCGCTCATCGCCAACACCATCGCCCGCAAGAAGCTCTACGAGATGAACCGCGTCATCTCCGACACCGCCGAATACGGCTGCTACCTCTTCAACCATGCCTGCGTCCCGCTGCTCCAGGATTTCATGAGCAAGGTCGGCACCGATGTCATCGGCAAGGGCCTTGATCTCAAGGATACCGGCGTCGACAACATGACCCTGGTCAGCGTTAACGAAGAAATCCGCAGTCACTTCATCGAAGAGATCGGCCAGGAACTGCGTGCCGCGATGCAGGGAATGAAAGCGATCGTCTAATCGCCAAAGTTCTTTGATAGACAGAAAAAGCCCCGTCCGGCTGTTGCCAGACGGGGCTTTTTATTGACCACAAAGCGATGTAGACTATCTCTATCGCTTTTCTTTTACAGCAGGATCTCGTCCAATGCGCGACAGACACAAAAAACTATCAGACGCAGAGCAGAACAACCTGATCGAAAAGATGCGTGCCGAACAGCGCCAGCGCGAGAGCGGTTACCGCGAACAGGCGCTCAAACTTTTCCCCTGGGTCTG
>PKUF01000138.1 GCA_002869635.1 Desulfuromonas sp.
CGCCGGAAGTTACCTCAACTCAACCGAAGCGATCTCCACCAGCAACGCAGGATCTACGGCAGCGGCGACCGCCACACTGACGGTCCTCGACAAACTCACGGCGAGCAAGAGCTTCACGCCCACCGTTATCGGCATCAACCAGAGCTCGACCCTGAAAATCGCTCTCACCAACAGCAACGCCATAGCGATTACAGGTGTCGACTTCAGTGACAGCTATCCCGCCAACCTCGTCAATACGGCCTCGGCCAGCGCCACCACCACCGGCACCGGCTGCACCGGCACCCTCACAGGCGTCAATAGTGGCAGTTCACTTTCCCTAGCCGGCGGTACCGTCCCCGCCGGAACCACCTGCGAGTACACCGTCAATGTCACCAGCGATACTGCCGGCAACTATCCCAACTCCACCGGCAGCATCTCCACCAGCAACGCCGGCTCCACCGCCGCAACCAGCGCCACCTTGACAACTGAGGGGATGACCCTGAGCAAAACCTTCTCGCCGACCTCCATTCAGGTTGACGAGACCTCGACCCTGACCTTCACCATCAGCAATGGCCCCGGGTCCCCAGCCCAGAGCGACATCGGCTTTATCGACACCCTCCCGACGAACCTGACGATTAACGGCACCCCGCCTGCTTCGCAATGCGGTGGCACCGTCAGCAGCACGAGCGGTAGCATCACTCTCAGCGGGGGGAGCCTCTCCCTCGGCGTCAGCAGCTGCACGATTACGGCAACAGTCACCAGCAGCGTGGAAGGGAGTTACCTCAACGATTCAAGCCGGATCAGTGGCGCCTCCGCCGGTCTCGACTTCAGCGCCCTAAGTGCCACCCTCAACGTCAGCTCGGGGGTAAACGTCAGCGGCAGCGTCTATGAGGATGGGAACCACAACGGCAACCGTGACGCCGATGAAAGCGGCAGCGGCGAAACCCTCTACGTCAAGCTCTCCAGCCGCAGCGGCGCCAGCTGTTCATCCCCCGCCCTGCAGGTGGCAACGGCCAACAGCAGCAGTGGCGCCTTTGACCTCGCCGCCGTCCCACCAGGCGACTACTGTCTCATCCTCGATGCGAACACAACATTGAGTGACACCAGCGCCACTTTGCCAAACGGCTGGCTGGCCATCGAGCCAAATGATGCTCAACTCGCCATTACGGTGGACGCCAGCGACAGTGGCGGCCATGATTTCGGGATCTACCATGGCAGCATCGTCTCGGGACGGGTCTTCAAGGATGACGGCAGCGGCGGAGGGACACCCAATGACGGGATTCAGAACGGCGGTGAAACGGGACTTGCCGGTGTTCTGGTCGAGGCAACCAGCGGCGGCGGAAGCCGCTATGACCTGAGGAGCAGTGACGGCAACGGCGATTATCGCCTCTGGCTCCCGGCGGCAGCGACAACCGTGTTGATTCAAGAGAACAATCCGGCTGGCTATCTCTCGACCGGTGGCAACGCCGGGACAACCGGAGGGAATTACGACCGCAGCAGCGACAACACCTCTTTCTCACACAGTTCGGGGAGCCTCTACAGCGGAGTCACCTTTGCCGATGTCCCCCACAACAACTTTTTTAGCGACAACAGTGGCAGCGGCCTTCCTGGGACGACCCTCTTCTATCCTCACACCTTCACCGCCGGCAGCGGCGGCAGCGTCAGCTTTAGCACCAGCACCGTGGCAAGTCCGAGCCTTTCCGGGTGGACGGAGCTGATCTATCACGACAACAACTGTAATCTGGAGATCGACAGCGGCGAAGGACTCATCGCCGCCTCAACCGTCCTTTCTGCCGGAGATTCGCTTTGCCTGCTTCTGAAAGAGGTTATCCCCGCCAACGCCCCGACCGGCGCCACGAGCAACGTCACCCTCAGCGCCAATTTCATCTGGACCAACGCGTCACCCGCTCTAAGCGAAAATACGACCGTGAGTGATCTGACTCAGGTTGGCACTGGCAGCAGTTCCGGGCTCAAGCTGGTCAAAGAGGTCGATAAAACAAGTGCCAAACCGGGGGAGAGCCTCGTCTATACCATCCACTACAGCAATGGCAGCAGCGAACCGCTCTCAAACATCGTCATCACCGACACGATCCCGGCTTACACCACAAGTGCCGGCGTATGCTGCGTCAATCCTCTCTCAACATGTCTTGGCAGCACCGTTACCCCCTATCCGGACGCCATTAGCGATTGTGTCTCAAGCCTCAGCGGCAGCGCCCTGCGCTGGGAACTCAGCGGCGACCTCGCGCCCGGGGCCAGCGGCGAGGTCAAATTCAGCGTCACGATCCAACCCTGAGGACTGACGTAAGAACGAAAGCGTGCTATGCTTCCGCCATGATTCGACTGCTTGTCACCGCCGATGATTTCGGCGCCTCAGCGTTACGCAACAACGGGATTCTTGCCGCTTGGGAGAAGGGAATCGTCACCGGCGCCAGCCTCTTACCCCAAGGGGAAGCCACCGCCGAGGCACTCGAGTTTGCGCGGGGAAAAGGGCTGCCGGTCGGCGTTCACCTTAACCTTTCCGAGGGAGAAACGATCAGCGGCCCCATCGGCGGACTGAGCGATGCGCAGGGGCGCCTCCCCGGAAAAGAGGATCTGCGCATCATTCTCGCTACCGGGGACTTTGACCGCGTCGCCCTGCGCCGCGAACTACAAGCCCAGGTCGCCATCATTCAACAGGCGGGCCTCGACGCAACCCATATCGACACCCACCAACATTTTTTCCTTTTCCCCAGCATCACCGACGCTGTCATCATCACCGCCCGACAGTCTGGTATCAACCGGTTACGCTTGCCAATGCCGATGGAGGAAGCGACGGACGACCCCGCTGGCCTTCTCGGGGAAGAGCTCGCACTATACCGCCAACTCGCCCCAGAGGCGGTGCGCCGTCTAACTACAGCGGGAACCATCTTCCCCCAAGGGTTATGGGGAATGCCGTTGCTCAACCGGCTCGACGAAACGTCCTTACACCGCCTGATCGAAAAGCTCCCTGAAGGTATCTGGGAGTTGATGGTACATCCCGGTCGCTACGACCCCGACGATCCGTTTGCCGGACCAGAACGGGAGCAGGAGTGTCAAACTCTCTGTTCAAGAGAGATCCGCCGGGCGATTAACGCACGCGGCATTGAACTGATCACCTATCATCAAATGTCATAACATGCGTATTCTCATTGTCACCCCCGAACAAGCTTTCGCCACAGGCAACCATGTCACCGCCGACCGTTTTTGCCACGGGCTGCTGCAACGCGGTCACAGCGTGCAGGTTCTCGCCACCCCCCAGACACCGGAACCTCTGATTCAGGCCTGCCGAAGTTTCCGCCCCGACCTGATCCATCTGCTTCATGCTTACCGCAGTGGCGCCCCCTGGCTGGCCGCATCAATCTGTCACGCCATTGCGACGGTTGTCACCCTGACCGGAACCGATGTCAACGGCGGACTCGATGATCCATTGCAGGGCCCCGCCATCCGCTCTCTCTTCTCGCGCATTCAGGGGATCTTCAGCCAGAACCGCCTCACCGTCGCGGCCCTGCGACAAGACTTTCCCGAATGGGCGAGAAAGATCCACTTCCACCCTCCTGGGATCCGTCTAGGCAAAACCCCCTACCCCCTGCGAGAGAGTCTTGGAATCGCACCTGATGTTCCGCTCTTCCTCCATCCGGCAGGTCTGCGTCCGGTCAAGGGGAATCGCGAACTCCTCTATCTGATGACACCGCTGCTTGAAAAGCATCCCCAAGCACGTCTGGTCTTTTGCGGCCCGATCCTTGATGCGGCCTACGCCGAGAACTTCTTTACCGAGCTCGCCCACATCCCTTGGGCACTTCATGCTGGGGTCATCCCACCGGGGGCGATGCCGGCGGCGATGCTCCAAAGTACGGTCATTCTCAACAATTCTCTCAGCGAAGGCCTCCCCAACGCCCTAGTGGAGGCGGCGGCCCTCGGTCTACCGATCCTCGCCCGTAACATCCCAGGTAACGCCGCCCTTTTCGATGGAAAGATTGACGGTGCTCTTTATGACAATGCCGACTCGTTC
>PKUF01000112.1 GCA_002869635.1 Desulfuromonas sp.
CCCAGCCGGGGGCGGCATGACCACCTTTTCATTTGGTAGCCAACTGTCAGGTTATAACCATCTCAGCTCAGCTGGTGTCTCGCTTGTTTAAGCAGCGATGATATGGAAAGGCAGATTTGATGAATAATGGCTCTTGTGCTGGGACTCTGCTCACAAAAGAGCAGCAGGCTAGGGTTGAAAAGTTAAGTAAAGAGATGCTTGAAGAGATTGACGGCGTTATCTTGTCGAATATCGGGCCTAAGTGGGCTCAAGTTGCAATTGTTGTTGCACTATCCATGGGAACGATTGTTCACAAGCTCGATGGAGTGCCTGCTGTGTTCTATGTTGAACGAATTAAGATGATGGCTGACAAGGGTATTCTTGAGACGAGAGGGTGTTTGGAGCATATGCGTTCAAGTGAAGTTAGGAGACTGCAGTAAGGTGTATTGTCGGTCACTGTATGCATACTGCTGTAAGCTTTTTGGTCTTGCTGAATTCCGCAGTATCAGCAATAATAATCCCAGATTTTTGCTACACAAAATGCTACACATCGGCGCTGTCAATCTTGCGGAAAGCCAGTAAATACGGGGTGGACCCAGTTTCTCCCCTTCGGCACCAAAAAACAGACAAGCTGTTAAATCAGGTACTTAAAGCTCAACACTCTAGGATGGTACACCATTTGGTACACCGCTAGGGAGTTGGGCTTTTGTCTTTCTATCTCACCAAACGCAATCAAACCTACTATTACCGCATCAAAATCCCATCTGATTTAACCCACCTGATCCCGGCTAGGGCTCTATTTTTTCATGGGCTGCAACGAAAGCGTTGTCGCCCATTTTTGTCTGGGGCGTCAGCGATGGTTGACGTGTCAACCATGTTTGCAGTTGGAGGTGTGTTCGCATATCTGGTAACCAACCGTTTTTGCGCTATTCTCTAGAAGTGACAGGTTCTCCGTGTTGGCGAAAGTTTACATGTCGACCTGATGGTGTAAGGTTATTTTTCTAACTGCCTGTAATTGAAAACAAATAAACGATTGGATCGGTTGTTGCTTAAGAGTTTTGTAATGCTCGGGAGGGGGACGGAATGACCGGGCTGGTAATAATTTCAACTGGAGAGTCGTATGTCATCAACCGTATTGACCTGGGATAAACCGTTGACGATTGAGATTGTCCGCGAACTTGCCGATGAGGTGCTCGGAGCCTTGCGACAAACGGAGGAGTTGGTGGTCGATCTTCAGGGATGTCCTGAGATTGACCTTGCTTGTATGCAGCTGCTTTGTGCAGCCGAGCGGAGTGCTTCACGTGAGGGGAAACGATTCGTACTTCGTTTGAGTGAAGATTCACCGGTCGTAGCGGTTGCCGAGGCGGGCGGATTTATCCGCCACTCCCCTTGTCTGCACGACTGCAAAGACTGTGTTTGGATGGTGACAACATTTAAGCCGGGCGAATCGGCCTAGAATAAGGAGACGTTGGTATGGCGCAGAAGATTTTGGTCGTGGATGATTCGGTGACAGTGCGGCAGATGCTGCAGTTTACCCTGACGGAGGGGGGGTATGAGGTCATCGAGGCTGAAAACGGTGAACAGGCGCTTAAGCTCTTTGAAAACGAAACCCCGGATTTGCTGATCACCGACCTGAACATGCCGCTGATGGATGGCATTACGCTCGCTGGAACGGTACGCAAGCTCCCGGGTAAGCGGTTTATGCCGATTCTGATGCTGACGACTGAGAGTTCCGAAGCCCAGAAGCAGGCCGCCAAGAGTGTTGGGGCGTCGGGCTGGATCACCAAGCCGTTTAAGCCGAATCAGCTTCTCTCTGTAGTGAAGATGGTTCTGAAATGACAAATAATCCGATCAGCGAAACATTCAAGTATGAGGCCCGCGAGCTGCTGACCCAGCTTGAAGATGCGTTACTTGAGCTGGAAGAGAACGCCTCTTCGATCGCTGCCATTGAACAGGTCTTTCGAACGGCGCACACCCTCAAAGGGTCGGGGGCGATGGCGGGATTCACCGCTGTTGCCGAGATGGCCCATGAACTTGAGTCGGCCTTCGATATGGTCAAGTCGGGTTGTATTGATGTCAGCCCTGAGTTGATCAGCTTGGCCTTGTGGGTGGCCGATTTTATCAAGACGGCGATCAATGAGAACGAGATCCCAGATGAAGCAGCGCTGCAGCGGGTCAGGGCTTTTGTTCACACCCTGAAGCAGATCTGTGGTGTTGTCAACGCCGAAGCTGCGGCAAATGTCGTCCCTGCAGACCCCGTGTTGGCAGAGGCCGCAGCGACCTCTCTCTACTTCCTTCGTTTTATCCCATCGGCCGATCTGTTCGGTCGCGGGATTTCCCCCATGGGGATTCTCTCCGCACTCTCTGAGTATGGGCCGTTGCTTAAGGTGGCGCATCTCGGTTCTGTCCCCGCGCTAGAAGATATGGAACCCGAGGAATGCCACCTCGGCTGGGACATGCTGCTGTCGAGTTCTGCCGACGTCAATGAAATTCGTGACGCCTTTATCTTTGTCGAAGGGGAGAGCGAGGTCCACCTTGAGGCGATTGCCGCTGGTCGGGGGCTTGATCTTGAAGGGCTGAATCGACTGCGCCCTGTTGTCGAGACTGGGTGTGACTTGTCTGTCGATGAGGCAAGATCAGAAATTGCCAAAGCGCTGGCGAAACCGTCTGAGCCTGAGCCGTCGCAATCAGCTGCGACTGTTCTTGTTCATGCCGAGAGTGTTTCGACGTCTTCGACCCCGCAACGAAAAAAGGAGTCGACTCCGGATCGGTCAGATTCCTCTGACAATGAACGTCACGATTTTCTTCGGGTGCGAGCGGATCGACTCGATACACTGATCAATCTTGTCGGCGAACTGGTCACCCTGCAGGGGAGACTCGCCTCGGCCTCACTGCGACTGCACGACGCCGACCTGACCAGTATCAACGAGGAGTCGGAAAGACTCACCTTCTCGTTACGGAGGCAGGTGCTGCAGACCCGCATGGTCCAGATCGGCACGACCTTTCATCGTTACCGGCGTCTGGTCCGTGATCTGGGGCAGGAACTCGGCAAAGATGTGGAATTGATCACCCAAGGGGAAAAGACAGAGATCGACAAAACGATGATTGATCGCCTGCAAGATCCCTTTGTTCATCTGGTTCGTAACTGCATCGACCACGGTATCGATTCTCCCGAAGCGCGCCGCGCCGCTGGAAAGCCTGAGAAAGGGCGCATCCGTCTCACTGCGAGCCAGCGGGGTACTCATATCGTTCTTGAAATAGGCGATGATGGGGGAGGGCTTGATCTCAACAAGATTCGTGGTAAGGCCGAGCGCCTTGGGATTATCTCCGCAGATGCCGACTTAAGTGACAAGGAGGTGGCAGAGTTAATCTTTCATTCCGGGCTTTCAACCTCAGAGAGCATTACCAAAATCTCGGGGCGCGGGGTCGGAATGGACGCGGTTAAAGAGGTTGTTCAGGAGCTGCGCGGGACGATTGAGGTTGATTCCGTTCCCGGTTTCGGTACGACCTTTCTGGTCAAGCTCCCCTTGACCCTGGCGATCATTGAAGGGCTGCTGGTCAAGGTTGGCAAGGGACATTATGTCATGCCGCTGGCCGAGGTTAGCGAATGTATTGAGCTGCGGCGATCCCAGACCGCTGACCATGATCGCAATCTGGTGATGGTGCGTGGTGAGATCATCCCCTTTTTGCGACTCCGTGAACAGTTCTCGGTTGTGGAGGAAACACCTGAGATTGAGCAGGTGGTGATCATTCAGTCGCGTAATGATCGGGTTGGAATTGTAGTCGACAAAGTCGTTGGGGGGCACCAGACCGTCATCAAAAGTTTGGGCGAGATGTGCAGCCATGTTCCCGGTGTCTCGGGGGCGACAATCCTTGGTGATGGTGGAGTGGCTCTCACTCTTGACCTGCCGAAGTTGGTTGAAATCGCAAAAGAGAAAGAGAGCCAGACAAACGTCTAGCTCGTTCGTTTTTTTGAGGAACGTATTGATACCTTTGATGTTGGAGCTGCTGTTATGAAAATTTTTGCGAAACTCACTCTCTCCTTTTTGTTTGTCGCCCTGATCTGTGTCGGCGTCGGTCTTATCGGTTGGTATGGCATCAGTCGCACCGAAGAGGTGCTCAAGGAATTCTCCGAGGTCCATCTGCCGGCGGCTCAACATATGAGTGTGGCGATGGAGAGCATGGAGAGGATCCGCGGTATGGAGCGGACCCTGCTTGTCTCCGGCTCAACTCATAGCGAAAGGCTCGAGATTATCCTCGGTTTTGACGAAGATTGGCGAAACCTCGAGAAAGCCCTTGCGGACTACAGAAGGTTGGAGCATTCCAGTGACGAGATCGCTTTGGAAAAGTCAGTTCAGTCGGCGGTGCAATCCTGGAAGCTAGAGCACGAAAAGGTGGTCACCCTCGTCAAGGGGGTGGTCGTCGACAATGTTGATTCAATTGATGCCATGCTTTATGCCCGCGAACTCGACCATCTTACCTGGGTACGTCAGCTTGAGGACTCGATTCTGAAAAAAACCCCTTTCTCAGGGCAGCTCAACCCGGCTCTCTGCGCTTTTGGTCGCTGGCTAGAGACCTACCAGACAGAGAGCACGGATGTAATCAACTACTTCAAAAGATTTGAAGAACCGCACAAAGCACTCCACTTGTTGGGGGAAGATGTCAATGAACTTCTTGAAAAAAGGAAATACAAAAGTGCTCAGTCTCTCTTTAAGTCAGATGTTGAAAAAACTCTTAGCGAGATCCAGCAGATTTTTGCTTTGGGGCATGAGCTGATCAATCGCGATCTTGCCGATATGGAGGAGGCTCGCACAATTACTCTTACCCGTGCCGAGCCCCTTTTTGCCGAAGCGATGGAGAAAATTGACCATCTTTTAGCACTTGACACCGAGCAGGGCCGACAGGAGGAGCGAAACGCGATCACCATCGCCAATGACAGTAAGCTCTATGCCGCGTTAGCGGTTATTTTGGGGGCAGTACTTTCGTTACTTTTTGGCTTTGTGATTTCTCGTGGCATCTCCCGCCCTCTTGCTAAGGGGGTTATGTTCTCCGAGAAACTGGCGGCGGGGGACTTTACGCAGCGACTCAACCTGACGCGGGGCGACGAGATTGGGCAACTCTCTCGTGCCCTCGATGCCATGACGGATAAACTCAGTGACGTCATGGCACAAGTCGTTTTCTCTTCTGAGAATGTCGGTTCCGGGAGTCAGGCCTTGGCGGGAGCTTCTCAGCAGATGAGCCAGGGGGCCACAGAGCAGGCGGCCAGCGCCGAAGAGGCATCGAGTTCGGTTGAAGAGATGTCGGCCAATATCCGTCAGAATGCTGATAATGCACGACAGACCGAAAAAATCGCCATTCAGGCGGCTCATGATGCCCGCGAGGCCGGAGAGGCGGCGACAGAAAATATGGAGGCGATGAAAACCATTGCCAGCAAGATCACGATTATCGATGAGATTGCCCGTCAAACCAACCTCCTCGCCCTGAATGCGGCGATAGAGGCGGCGCGGGCGGGAGAGCAAGGTTGGGGTTTTGCCGTAGTTGCGGCCGAGGTTCGGAAACTGGCCGAGAAAAGTCAGGCTGAGGCAGGTGAAATCAGTAAATTATCGGTGTCAAGTGTTGAGATCGCCGAAAAGACCACGACCCTTCTCGACACCATGCTCCCAAGCATTCAAAAGACGGCCGAATTGGTGCAAGAAGTCGCCGCCGCGAGTCAGGAACAGGACGCCGGCGCCGACCAGATCAACAAGGCGATTCAACAACTCGATACTGTGATTCAGCAAAATGCCTCTTCCGCAGAGGAGATGGCGTCGACATCGGAAGAGCTGTCAGCACAAGCTGAAAAGCTGCAAGATCTTATCGGCTACTTTCAACTTGACCATAGCGGAACTTTGTCGCAGGGGAGTTACTCTTCTGCGCCAGCAAAACTGCTGACAGACACGCCAATTGCTCCCCGTACAAAAGGTTTCGCAAAAAGAGATGGAATGAGTAAGGGGGTTCAAATCAACCTGCATGAGGATGCCAAGGATGAGGTCGACGAAGATTTTGAAAAATTCTAGCAAACAGCTTGCAATAGAATTGCACGGTGCTTTACTGGTATAGTAATTAGGGCAACCACACTCATAAGGTGTGTTAGGTTTTTTGAGATTAAAGCCTGTTTGGTCAATGAAGACCCAAATGCAGGATCTACCATAGTCGAGAGGAGAGACAACATGGCAGAAAAAGAGAAGGGGTTTAGTTTGCAGAATATTTCGATCGGCAAGCGTTTGAGCATCATCGCTTCGGTCGTGGTCATTCTGCTGCTCTCAGGGACCACCATTTTGGTGAGTCACTACGCCGATGAATATGCCCGTCATGCTGCCGAGATGCAGTTGCGTACCCAGACCGCACTGGTCGTCGATAACATCGAGACGTTTTACGGTCTCTCTCAACAAGCGGTCGATACGGCATCAAAGCTCTTTGAAAATCTTTATGATGAGGGATACAGGGTTGATCCCCAAGAGGTTGTCACTGTTGGAGGCAAGCAGTTGCCGCTGCTTCTCAACGGTGAAAATCGGGTGTCACTGCAGAATGATATCGTCGATCAGGTTGGCCGGGTGATCGGTGGAACCGCAACGGTATTCTTGCGTCGCGACAGCGAATTTATTCGTGTCGCCACCAGTGTGATGAAAGAGGATGGTTCACGGGCGATCGGGACGATGCTCGATCATGCAAGTCCTGCCTATGCCCCTTTGATGCGCGGGGATCGTTACAACGGCACGGCTGAACTCTTTGGCAAGCTCTACTATACGCGTTACATCCCGATCTTCTCGATCGAAGGTAAGAACGTTGGCGCCCTCTACGTCGGGGTCGATATTACGACCCCAATGGCCGAACTGAAGGCGATGATTCGTGAGGTCAAGGTTGGTGACACCGGCTATATTTATGTTCTTGAAGCGGAAAAAGGCCCGAATCAGGGGACCTTGGTTGTCCATCCGGCCCAGGAAGGTAAGAATATTGCCGACTCAACCGATGCCAGCGGTCATAAGTTCATCCGCGAGATGCTTGACAAAAAAGAGGGGATCATCGTCTATCCCTGGATTAACCGGGATCTCGGTGAGACCGAAAACCGTGACAAAATTGTTGCCTACACAACGATTGAGGGGATCAACTGGCTTGTCGGTTCCGGGGTTTACTTCGAAGAGCTGCTCAAGACCAGTGAGACGGTTCAGCGACTTTTGACCATCGCGATCTTCGTCACATGCGGTATCTTGATTCTCTGTCTTTCCCTTCTGTTCAAATTCCTTGTGACCGATCCCTTGCTTAAGGCGAGTTATCTCAGTCGCCAGATTGCCGAAGGGAATCTGCAGGTTGAAATTCCTCCGCCAGCCCGTAATGAGGTCGGAGAGCTCTACCGCGCCTTTGGTGAGATGATTTCGCAATTGCGTGAGGTGGTGGTCAGTGTGAGCTCCTCGTCGGATAATGTGTTGACCGGGAGTCAGAGCCTTTCGGCGGCGGCGCAGGAGATGAGTCAGGGGGCGACGGAACAGGCCGCGAGTGCTGAAGAAGCTTCGAGTTCGGTTGAGGAGATGTCGGCCAATATCCGCCAGAATTCAGACAATGCCCGGCAGACCGAAAAGATTGCCGTTCAGGCGGCACAAGATGCGCGTCAGGCCGGAGAAGCGGCAGCCGAGAATATGTCCGCCATGAAGACGATCGCTGGCAAGGTCATGATCATTGACGAAATAGCCCGTCAGACCAACCTGCTTGCTCTTAATGCGGCGATTGAAGCGGCCCGGGCCGGTGAACAGGGGTGGGGTTTTGCAGTGGTTGCTGCTGAGGTTCGCAAGCTTGCTGAGCGCAGCCAGGCCGAAGCGGCTGAAATTGCCAATCTCTCAGGCTCAAGTGTCGAGGTGGCTGAGAGAACAACCCAACTTCTAGATGCCATGGTTCCCAATATCCAGAAGACGGCTGAGCTGGTTCAAGAAGTAGCGGCCGCCAGTCAGGAGCAGGATGCCGGTGCCGATCAGATCAATAAGGCAATCCAGCAGCTTGACCAGGTCATCCAGCAGAACGCCTCGGCCGCTGAAGAGATGGCCTCGACGGCCGAAGAACTCTCAAGTCAGTCCGAGCGCTTGCAGGATCTCGTCGCATTCTTTAAAATTGGCGAAGTCACTCACAGCCGTCGTACCTACACGTCAAGTGTCAAGACCTCCGACCATGAGCGTGCTCGTTTGGCATTGACGTCGGGGAAAGAGACCAAGAGCGAAGGTAAGGGTGTTCATATCGAATTAATGCCGACCGGCAAAGATTCGCTTGATGACGATTTCGAAAAGTTCTAGGGAGGAGTCATGCAGGAAAGAAGAGCAAGCAACCATGAGCAGTTCTTATCGTTTCGTCTTGGAGCCGAGGTCTTTGCCATTGAGGTTCTAAGGGCGCGCGAAATCCTTGACTACCTAGAGCCGACTCAAGTTCCGCAGATGCCCGACGAAATTCTCGGGGTTATCAATCTGCGGGGGAAGGTGGTGCCTGTTGTTGATCTGCGCATCAAGTTTGGCATGCAGCGCAGCGAAAGGACCCGCGAGAGTTGTATCATTATCCTTGAGGTGACACTCAATGGGGAGAAGACGGTTGTCGGTGCTGTTGCCGACGCCGTCAAAGAGGTCATGAATCTCGGTCCCGATCAAATTGAACCGCCTCCGAAGATGGGAACTCGGCTCAAAAGCGAGTTTATCAGCGGCATGGGGAAGCAACGGGACGATGAATTTATCATTCTTCTGAATGTGGATCGAATCTTCTCGACCGACGAACTGTCGCTGATGCAAGATGCGATCGATGGTGGAGAGGCGAGTTAATCGCTACGTGGTGTTTTTGCATGCCTATGCTTTGGCTGAAAAAATCGATTGATCTTATTTTATCACCCATTCCCCCCAAGGGCAGTTTGCGTCGGAAGACCATCCTTGTTCTTGGGGGGTTTTCCGTCGGCGTTTTTCTTGTTACGGTTTTCTGGACCTATGCCTATTTCCGCAATCATACCGTGGCGCAGATTGTCGATCGGCAGCAAGGATTACTCGCGGATATCATCTCCGATATCGATAATCGCCTCTCCGTAGCGCATGCTTTGATTATCGAAACCGCCTCAACGCTCAGTTCACACCATCAAGGGTTTTCTGACTATGAAAAGGCTCAGGAAATTCTTGCTCATCACGGAGAGATTCAGACCCTTTTTAACAATGGGGTTGTTCTCTTCTCGGCTGAAGGGACTCTCCTTGCCGACTTGCCGTATAGCGGTCGCGAAGGGAGCGACTTCTCTCTTTGCGATCATATTCTGACGACCATTTACGAAGACCTCCCCATCGTTTCAGACCCCTATACGTGCGGCAAGAACCATGAGCCGGCCATCATGCTCACATCGCCGATACGAGATAAGAACGGGAAGATCGTTGCGATTCTCGGCGGTAGTATCAAGTTGGCTAGTTTGAGAGTCGTTGGTGGAGCGGCCCAAACACATCTTGGTCCGCAGGGCTATTTCTACGCCATTTCCAAAGATCGTCAGATGATTCTTCATCCTGATCGCTCACGCATTCTCAAACGCGATGTGCCACTCGGGGTGAATTTGCTTCTTGATCGTGCGATCCGTGATGGTTTTAGTGGCAGTGGCGAGACCGTGAACTCACGCGGGATGCATCAACTCGCATCCTTCGGTCACTCACTCGCAACTGGTTGGATTGTTGCCGTTGTGAATCCGACGGACGCGGTCTATGCTCCCGTCATCCGTTTTCGGAACTACTACGCCGTTTTTGTTTTTGTCGTTTTGCTGGTCGGAACGGCTTTAGCCAATCTGGTGATTCGCGGCATTACCTCGAATCTTGAGGCTTTTACGGAGCATCTTCGCCGCTTGCCAGCTTTACCACCTGCGGAAAGGCCTTACCGCAGTGAGGTGAACGATGAAACCCGAGAGATGGCCAATGCTTTTAACTCTCTTCTTTATCAGATTGACCAAGAGCGAAAAGAACTCGCCCTGGCCAAAGAGAGAGCCGAAGCGGCGAACCAAACCAAGAGTCAGTTCATTTCCAATATCAGTCACGAACTTAGAACCCCGATGCACGGGATCCTCGGGCTGACTCAGATCTGTCTTGAAACCGAGATGAGTGAGGAGCAAAAGGAGCATCTTTATGGGGTCCTCTCTTCCGGTCGTAGCCTGTTAAGTTTGCTGAACGATCTCCTTGATATCGCGAAGATTGAGTCTGGACATGTTTCGATAGAGCGGAGTCATTTTCACTTACGGCACCTTTTTCGCGACTCACTCAAAACCTTTACTCCGGCTGCAAACAATAAAGGTATCGGATTGACCCTTGAGATACCTGACCAGATCCCAGACCTTCTCTATGGCGATCCGTCCCGCCTGCGCCAAGTCCTTGTCAATCTTCTCGGTAATGCGCTTAAATTTAGCGACAAAGGGGAGGTCAAGGTTCGGGCGCAGCTCCTTGAAGAGAATCGAGATCAGGTTGTCCTTCGTTTTGAAGTGAGTGATGAGGGGATCGGTATACCCGAAGCACTTCTTGAGAAAATATTTGAGCCATTTGAACAGGGCGAGGGGGAGATGACCCGTCGGTTCGGAGGTACAGGGCTTGGTCTGGCCATCTGTCGTCAACTGCTCGGTTTGATGGACTCACGGATGGAGGTTGTCAGTGAAACGGGTAAAGGGAGTTCCTTTTTCTTCAATGTCTCCTTCCCGGTGATGAAGGTGGATCTGACAGAGTGGCCGAAAGAGGAGTTGCCGCAGGAAGGGGGACGGGCGATCATCGTTGCCGACAAGGATTTCGATGATGAGAAGAGCCGACGGCTGCTCGAATCGATGGGCTTGAAGACGGTGGTGATCCCAGGTCTTCGAATGAAAGAAGAGCTTTTGCGGCAATCACGTCTCGACCTTTTACTCCTTACGGCGTCGCTTCCTGCGGATGACCTTTGGGCCCTCGCACGCGAAGCCCGCCTCTTTTGTGGACATAAAACCCTGATTGTCGTTGTCCCGGCTGTTGGGGCTGTTGGTGATGCCGAAAGATGTGGCAAACTCCAGCTCAACGGTTACCTGCCCCGTCCTTTTGAAACAGAAGATCTCAAGACCTTCATCTATTACCTTTTCGGGCAAAAAAAACGTTTTGAAGATGGGACTCGCCTCCTTCCGGTAACGCGACATGAGGTCGAAGAGATTCAGGACCAGATTACGGTTCTGGTCGTGGAAGATGTTGAGATTAACCGCAAAATCGCGACAACATTACTGCAACGTGATGGGCACAGAATTCGCCAAGCGATCAATGGCCAAGAGGCGATTGAATGTTGGCAGCACGGGGGTGTCGACCTGATTTTGATGGATATCCAGATGCCGATCCTTGACGGTCTTGAGGCAACACGACAGATACGCCAGTTCGAGAGTGAACAAAAAACGCCCCCGGTTTTGATCGCGGCGGTAACCGCTGGTGCAACGCTTGCCGAGGAAGAGTCATGTTATGCTGTCGGTATGGATGCCTATCTGACCAAACCGTTTGATCTGACAAAGCTTAGGGAGTTGCTTCAGCGCGCTGTCGAGAAAAAAGGACGTCGTTAACGCAAGGAGAGACTTTGACGCAAAGAGAATTGTTGATCGATTTTACCGACCTGTCGCGACGCCTTCAGGGAGACCGTGATCTCATTTGTCAGGCATTGCAGGCGGTTGCAGAGGATCTCCCCCGCTGTACGGAAGAGATGGTTCAAAACATAGCGGTGCAGAACCACGATTCTCTCTTTCGTAACTGTCATCGATTAAAGAATCATGCGGCCTTGATCTCTTGTGCTCCATTACTTGATGCGTTGGAGACATTCAAAAAGACTTGGAATGGGGAAGATGGGGAGAAGATCAAGACCCAGCTGGATAAACTGCGGTTGTTTCAAACGGAAGTCGTAAGCGAGATCGAAATGTTGCGATGTCAGATTATGGCGACTTCCTCACTTTCTCAAATTCGATAACGATGAAGGATCGTGTCATGCCTCAGTTCGATGCCCACGTCATGGTGGTTGAAGATGTAACCATCAATACCCGGATCATCCGCATGATACTCGAGTCGCTCGTCTCTTGTGTTACCAGTTATGAGCGCGGTGAAGCGGCCCTTGCCGCGGCAAAGAAAGATCCTCCTGATCTGATGCTCCTTGATATTCATATGCCGCAGATGGATGGGTACGAGGTCTGTGCCCATATGCAGAGTGACCCTGAGCTTAAATCCATTCCGATCATCTTTTTGACGGCGCTGGATACAGATGAAGGGAAGATTCGTGGTTTTCGCGAGGGGGGGGTCGATTACATCACCAAACCGTTCAACCCGGAAGAGGTCAAGGCGAGGGTAACCTCGCACCTGCGACTACGTTTTCTTCAGCATGAACTTGAACGGCAGAATGACGACCTTGAGAGGCAGGTCGAAGCTCAAGTCAGACAGATTGCTGAGTCCCAGATGGCAACAATATTTGCCCTGGCGAAGTTGTCGGAATACCGCGATCAGGAGACGGGGCAACATCTCGAGAGGGTACGTGAATTCTGTCGCCAGTTGGCGACCTCGCTTGGTCGATCTCCTTCCTATAATCAAATCATCGACGCCGAGTTCATTGTTAACACTGCCATGGCAAGTGTTCTTCACGACATCGGCAAGGTGGCCATTCCTGATGCGATTCTGCAAAAGCCGGCTCGCCTCACTGTCGATGAACGTGAGATGATGCAACGTCATACGGTGATCGGCGCGGAAACGCTTGAAGAAGTCTATCGTAACTATCCGGAAAACCACTTTATTCAGATCGGTATTGAGATTGCCCGTTCACATCACGAAAAATACAATGGCGGCGGCTACCCTGACGGACTGCAAGGTGAGACGATCCCTCTTGCGGCCCGGATCATGAGTGTTGCCGATGTCTATGATGCCTTAAGAACCCCGCGCCGCTACAAACGGGCTTGGAGTCATGAGGAGGTTTGTGACGAGTTACGGCGCCTCTCGGGCGAAGATTTTGATCCTGATGTCATCAACGCTTTTTTAAAGGAAGAGAGCACCTTTGCACGTATTTATACTGAGATGAGTCGTGATTCGCTGACAAACTCTCAGAAAGGCGTGATATGACAGTGACCCCTCAACGCGTGGAGAAGGACAATGTCTGCGCTTTTGGCAATCCATTGTCCGACCTGGCAAGTCAGACCCGATGGGGAGGTTTTTATTACCCCATCATTGCTCTGTTACTTCTTCAGGCCACCTTGGTTGAGTCAACGGTCCGTCATCTTGCCATTTCTTTGATTGGGGTCATGTTTCTTTTGGCGGTGAGCCGCTTTTATCTGGCCCACCGCGTCCTCAACGGCGACAGGACGCCATCTCGAGCCTGGGAAAAGTTATTCTACTCTGCCTTTTTGGTCTGTGCCTTTTTTTGGGAGTCTTTTTCAATTCTGACTCTCTGGTCCTCCCGTGATATTGAGACCCTTTATCTGGTCATTCTTGCCACCAGTGGCATCCTGACTGGCGGGGTCTATTCTCTCTCCTCAACTCTTTGGCTGGCCCGAGCCTACTCAGCCATCATGTTTCTCCCGGTCTTGTTCGCAGGGATCTTTATTTATGCTTACGAAGGAATAACGATTCTTCTCTGCTGTATCCTCTTCTTTGCTTTCTTGGCAATTCAACTCAATATCCTTCACAAGCGTTATCTGGTGACACAGGATTCGTTGAAAACCGCCGTGGAGACCCGGGAACTCCTGGCAGAGAGCGAGGCGTTCTTAAGAACCGTTCTTGATGCTATCCCGGTCGGTGTTGTGGCCATCGACAAAGACGAAAAGATTGTCTGTGAATCGAATGCCGCTGCGGCACAGATGTGCGATGCGCGTTTTATCTCAGGAGAAAAATGTGACTCTGACTCACTCTATATGGAGGATGCGTCGACAGGAACGCATGAGGTTGAAATCGCGGACCCATCGGGTGCCGCGCGGGTCCTTTTGACCTCAGTCCACAACCTTCTTTTCTCCGGGCGGCATCTAAGTTTGAGGACGATGGTGGATATCACCCATCAAAAGGCGATTGAGGCGGAACTTCGTGATGCCCGCGATGCCGCCGAATCCTCAAGCAAGGCCAAAAGTGTTTTTCTCGCCAACATGAGTCATGAGATCAGAACCCCGATGAACACAATCATCGGTCTTTGTCACCTTATGCGGGATTCCTCGCTCACCTCACAACAGAGGGAGAATGTTGAGCATATCCACCTCGCGGCGCATCAATTGCTACGCATTATCAATGACATTCTCGACCTCTCAAAAATTGAGGCCGGTAAACTCGCGATCGAAAACCTCCCATTTTCTCCCTATGATGTCATAGAAAAGGTGATCTCGCTGCATCGTCTGCAGTACGACGCTAAGGGCTTATCGTTTCATGTCGATGTCAAACCGGATGTGCCTGACTGTCTTGTGGGGGATTCGTTGCGACTGTCACAGATTTTCAACAATCTTCTCGGCAATGCCCTCAAATTTACGGAAAAAGGGGGGGTCGAGCTCGGTGTCAAAGTCGGGATGGGGCGAAACAACTTTTCGATGCTTGAGTTCACAGTTCGTGACACTGGCATTGGTATGGATGACGAGCAAGTTCGCAAGCTGTTCGATCCCTTTACCCAGGCGGACGACTCAACCACCCGTCGCTATGGCGGGACGGGGCTTGGTCTGGCGATCTGTCACTACCTTTGTGAACTGATGGGGGGAATGATTCTTGTCGACAGCGCCCTTGGAAAGGGGAGCCTTTTCACTGTCAGAATCCCTTTTGCCTTGCCCGATTCAGAGCAGCTTGCCTATACCAAAGACGAAAGGCACGATGCGCAAAAACGTTTTGCACCGAAACGGTTTGAAGGTGCAAGGCTGCTGCTGGTTGAGGACCACGCTATCAATCGTCGAATCGTCTCGTAAATGTTGTCGCAATTCGGCGTTACTGTCGTAACCGCCAGTAATGGACGCGAAGCGGTTTCGCTGGTAAGAGACGATCACTTCGACCTTATATTGATGGATGTACAAATGCCCGAGATGGATGGATATGAAGCGACACGTCTGATTCGGGAAAGATTCGATGCCGTTGACCTGCCGATTCTTGCTTTGACGGCGAACGCCATGCATGGGGATCGGGAACAGAGTCTGGCGGCGGGCATGAATGGTCATCTCAGCAAACCGATTGATCCGGGAGAGTTGGCTGACGCCTTGGCAGACTGGTTACACGACAGAGTAGAAGGCGAAGGGCGTATAACCTCCCAAGGTGTTAAGGAGGAAGAGGTTGGTGGCATGATATTAAATGAGGAGGTTGCCCTGCCGAGGGTGGCGGGCAATGTCGATCTTTATCTGGAGTTGCTACAACAGTTTGTCGATGAATATGGAAGCTCCTTCCATAAATACGAGGATCTTCTCGGGGAAGGGGATTTTGAGGGGGCCCGCTGCCTGATTCACGCGATGAAAGGCGCTTCCGGCAACCTTGGTATGGAGAGGCTCTTCGAAGCTGCTCGTTCACTTGAGAATGAATTGAAAGGCCAGACGTCAGAGACGATCTCAGCGCAGAATCGCTTCAAAAACATGCTGGGTAAAACCCTTGAAGCGATCCAGCAACGCCTTGTGCGTAAAAATGATCGTTTATGACTTTCTTAGCTTGATTCGTTTGTTAAGCGCGGCACGACTGACGCCCAACCAGCGTGCCGCCTGAGCCTGGTTTCCCTGACTCCGCTTCAATGCCTCGTCAACCAGGATCTCCGGAGCTTCTTTAAGAGTTGGTAGCGGCTCACAACGCTTAACCAGTTCGGCAAATTGAAGTTCATCTTCACTCCATAACGCCGTCTCTAATCGGTCATTATCTTCATCTCTCGATAGTTCCTGAATATCAACTCCCGCTTTAAGGCGCGCCAGCGTATCGATAACCAGAGCTCTGAGTTCCCGCACGTTGCCGGTGAGGGGGAGGGGGGTAAAAGCGCGGCTTAGCGGTCGGCAAAGCGATGTATCTGCTTTTTCCGCCTGTAGAAAGTGACGAATAAGCAGGGGGATGTCGTCGCGACGTTCACGTAAAGAAGGAAGCTCAATGGTATGGGTTCGTAGCCGATAATAAAGATCGCGACGAAAATCTCCCCTTTCAATTTTATCGTCAAGGTTTTGATTGGTGGCACAGATGATCCGGCATTGACAACGTTCGATTTGATCACTGCCCAGAGGAAGGAACTCTCCCTCCTGAAGCAGGCGCAGAAGTTTGATTTGTGATGAAGTTTCAAGGTCGCCGATCTCGTCAAGAAAGAGGAGCCCCCCCTTCGCCTGACGGATCATCCCCGGGCGGCTCCCCTGAGCACCTGTGAACGCGCCGCGAGCGTGGCCGAAAAGAGTGTCTGAGAACATGGCATCATCAAGTCCGGCAACATTGACCGCTACCCATGGTTTCTCTGGCGCGTAGAGGCGGTGCAAAGCGCGAGCAAACAACTCTTTTCCGGTGCCACTTTCACCCGTGATCAGAACCGCTTCGTGGTTGTCGGCAATCGCTTCCATATAGAGGAAGATCTGGTGCATGCGGCGGTCTGAGGTCACGATCTCGGCAAACACGTCGGGGTGACTGAGTTGCTGGTCGAGGACTTTCTGCCGTAGATTGCGATTTTCGTGCTGCAAGTTCGAGAACTGAACGGCACGTTGAATCGCTGCAATCAAGCGATCCTGTTCATCTGTTTTGATGCAGTAGTCGAAAGCGCCAAGCTTCATGCAACGAACTGCAATCTCGATCTCATTGCGGCCGGTAAGCATGATTACGGGGATATCGGGGAAGCGTTCCTGCAACTGCGCCAGCAACGCATCCCCGGTCAGATACGGCATGGTGACATCGAGGATGATCGTTAGGGGCAGCTCCTCTTGAACAAGCTTGAGGAGATGGCGAGGCTCATCACAGGTCTGAACCTTTAAGGTGCTAAACAGAGGCTGAAGGGTCAGCTTTAGACCACGCAGCCACGCCTTATCGTCATCAACCAGAAGGATTGAATGAGAACTCATCGCTTGCTCACTCCACGCTGTTGCAGATAGGAAGGGTCAAAGAGATAGCTGTCCCTTGATTGACAACCGATTCGATATTCAGACGCCCTTGGTGCTCACTGATGATGCGGCTTGAGATTGAGAGCCCAAGGCCGGTCCCTCCTTCTTCTCGACGGGTCGTGAAAAAGGGATCCGTCACCTGAGAAAGCAGACGTTCATCAATACCACAGCCTTCATCCCGTACGGTTAGGGTGTGATATTTTTCTCCGGGAGTAAGCTCAATCGTGATTGCATCGCGACGGTTTTTCAGCGCTTGCGATGCATTGAGCAAAAGGTTGATCAACACCTGTTCAAGACGCAGAAGATTTCCTTTCGTGAAGCAGGGACACTTCGGGGTGAGTACCTGCAGATTGTCGGTACTCTTGCGCAGCTGGCTGCGTACCAAGGTCAACGCCTTTTCAATGACAATCTTGAGATCAATGCGTGTAAAGTGCCCTGTATCACCGGGGCGTGAGAAATTCCGCAACTCCTCAACAATCTTTTTAATCCGAAGTGTACTTTCCCGAGATTCTTCAAGAAGTGCAGCAACCTCTGTTTTCATTTCGGAATAAGGGAGGCCTGAAAAAGGGAAATCTCCCTGCATGTCGAAATGATCGTCAAGAATCGGTGCGGCATCAACAAAAGCTTGCTGGATAATGGCCAGATCGAGAAGAAGAACCCCTGTGGGGTTGTTGATTTCGTGGGCAATTCCGGCTGAGATCTCACCGAGTGCGGCGAGATGAGCCGAGCGTGCCGCTTCTTCACGCAGACGAATCTGTTCCGTTAGGTCAGTCGCGAGCTGTAGAACGCGAGTGGCCTTCCCTTCTGGGTCGCGAAGAGGGTAGGTACGTACTTCCCAGATACGACCACTCTCGGTCTTTAGGCGCAGTTGCCGCGCTACTCCTTCTTTATGACAGCGTCGAATAGGGTCTTCATGGGTCTCGATCAGACTCATTTTTTCGATATCTTGCCACTGTTTGCCGATAAGTGTTTCACCTTCTTGCAAGGGACAAAAAGCGCGGGAGCTCTCATTCGCCCAGATGACCTGCCCTGCAGGAGACCAGACGATAAGAGCATCGTTAATCCCGTTAAAGATGGTTTCGAATTCGTGAAAGAGGCTCTTGAATCGATCCTTGCTCTGGCGCAGGTACTCTTCAGCAAGTTTTTGTTCGGTGACGTCCTGCATGGTTCCAAGAATCTTGCTAAGCTCACGAACCACCCCCGCCTCACGTACCGCCTGAGTCTGAACATGCCGAACCGAATGATCTTTTCGTAAAATGCGATGATTTAACTCAAGACCCTTTTCACTCTCCTCACTCAGCAAATGAGTGACTTCATTCTGCACGTGGGCTCTGTCGTCGGGATGAAGAGAAGCAAAGAATTGCGAGAGAGTCATCTCCCCCGATTTTGCTTCGCCATTTAGAATCCGACCAACCTCCTCAGACCAGCGGACGTTGTTACTCACCGGATCCCATTCCCACTGACCGAGCTTCGCAAGACGATGGGCAACCGCGAGACGTTCACGACTTTCGTTGAGAGAATCGAAATCCGCTGCCGCTTTAAGCATATAGCGGATGCGAAAAATCAACAGGTCGAGATTTACCGGTTTGGTGATAAAATCAGTAACACCAGCATCAAAAGCACGCATGATCGATTTCGAATCGTCAAGCATGGTCATCATCAAAATCGGTAGATGCTTTAGTTCGGGATGTTCGCGGAGTTTGCGACTGCTCTCGAAACCATCCATGCCATCCATGATCGCGTCCATAATGACCAAATCAGGATAGATGTCACGACAGTAATCAAGGGCTTTCTCACCGCTTTCGACGCAGTTCACCTGAAAACCGGCTTTAAGCAGCGCCGCTTGTAAAAGTTGACGAATGACCATCTGGTCATCGACGACGAGAATAAGCGGGGCGATCGTTGGTTCTGAGGTCATAATAGCTCATACTAAATAGGGCCTCGACCGAAGATCGAGAGTTTTCGCAGAAGAAAGACTTGGTTGAAAACACTATCCTTTTATGCCATAAAATGCTATAGACCTCATGAATATTTTTGAGCAGAAATGAATAATCGTGATTCATTTCGCATTGTGTATACATTGGAGGAAGTATGAAAATTCTGGTTGCAGAAGACGATCCGATCAGCCGCAATCTGATTGAAAAGATGCTCTCCGGTTACGGGACGTGCACCGCGACAGAAAATGGCGCCGACGCCTTGGCCGCCTTCAACACCGCTCTGCAGGAAGGCGAACCGTATCAGCTTGTCTGTCTTGATATCATGATGCCCGGCATGGACGGTTTGGAATGCCTAAAAGCAATACGCGCCAGTGAGAAGGAGAGGGGGGGGGCCGAGGCAAAGATTATTATGACCACTGCCGTTGATACCATGAAAAGCGTGATGGATGCCTACTATCACGGAGGGTGTAATGCCTATTTGGTCAAGCCGATCGAGCCACAGACGTTGCAATCGACCTTGCGTGACTGCAAACTGATCTCTTAAAGGGGCGGCAATGACAGAGCAGGAAGAGATTCAGCGACTCTGGGAAGAGAGTGAAGGGAGTTGTTACCGCGCACTTGATAAGTGCGGCTGTGAAATCGGTTCGGCTCGCCTCAAGGAGACGGATCAGGGGTGGTTGATGCATGACGATTTCGAAGGGTATCGTCGAGTCAGCGAAGATGAGGCTTTGTCTTTTCTCTTGATCGAGATTAAATAAGAAGAGATCACGTTCGCTGGAATTTTACGTTTTGATCATTCGTATATAAAAAAGCCCCAAGGACGTCTCGTCCTTGGGGCTTTTTTATTGTTTTGGTGTGCGATTTTGTCGTCACACGAACTTAGAAAATGATCCCCGCAAACGCTTGAGGCTCTCCTCTTTACCGAGAACCTCGATGACCTCGTAGATCGACGGGCTGTTGGTGCCACCGACCAGCGCAACGCGCACCGCCGGGCCGATCTTGCCGAGTTTGAGGCCGGTCTCTCCCATCAGGGTTGAGAAGGCGGCGGCAATCGCCTCGTGGTCCCACCCTGTCGCCGCGTCAAGCAGCTCCGTCAGGCGGGTCAGGATCGGCTCTTTGTCCTTGGTCAGGCATTTCTGCACCGCCGCCGGATCAAACTCAACCTCGGGGCGGTAGTAGAAGGCGGCCCCTTCGGCCATCTCGACCATGGTGCGGGCCCGCTCCTGCAGTGTCTTGACGACAGCGGGGAGGGGGGGGCCGTTCTCGGTCGAAACCTCGATCATCTGCAGGTATTCCTTGAGCAGTTCCCCCAGACGCTCAGGGTCGCCGGTTTTGATGTAGTGGGCATTGAGCCAGAGGAGCTTTTCGGGATTGAAGACCCCGGCGGCCTTGCCGACGCTTGAGAGGGAGAACTTCTCGATCAGATCGTCCATCGAGAAGATCTCCTCGTCACCGTGTGACCAGCCGAGACGAACCAGGTAGTTGACCATCGCCTCAGGCAGATACCCCATCTCACGATAAACCATCACCGAGGTCGCCCCGTGTCGTTTCGAGAGGCGGGTTTTATCAGCGCCGAGGATCATCGGTACATGCGCGAACTCAGGGACGTCATAACCGAGCGCCTTATACATGAGGATCTGGCGTGGCGTGTTGTTGATGTGGTCGTCGCCCCGGACCACCAGGGTCAGCCCCATCTCGGCATCGTCGATGACCACGACAAAATTGTAGGTCGGGGTGCCATCGGTGCGCTGAATGATGAGATCGTCGAGCTCATCATTCTCAAAGGTAATCGCCCCCTTGATCCGGTCGACAAAGCTCGTCTCACCTTCTTGCGGCGCCTTGAAGCGCACCACAAAGGGGAGGTCGGGCTGATCGCTGCGGTTGCGGCAGGTGCCGTCGTATTTCGGCTTGCCGCCGCTCTTCATCGCCGCCTCGCGCTTTGCCTCAAGCTCCTCGGAGGTGCAGTAGCAGCGATAGGCGAGTCCCTTTTCGAGCAGTTCATCCACCTTTTGCTTGTAGAGATCGAAACGCTCCGACTGGTAAAACGGCCCTTCATCGTAGCTCAGGCCGAGCCAGTCCATCGCCTGCAGGATGGCATCGACCGATTCCTGAGTCGAACGGGCGACATCGGTGTCTTCAATCCGCAGGATGAAGGTCCCCTTCTCTTTTTGCGCAAGCAGGTAATTGAAGAGGGCGGTGCGGGCGCCACCGATGTGAAGATAACCGGTCGGGCTGGGGGCAAAACGAACACGCAGATCAGACATTCTAAAAACTCCTGATGCAGAAATAAGGGAGAATAAGACTTAAAGTGTTTTCTTCGCTTTTGCGTTAAGCCACTGTAAGCAAAAGACTACTTGCAAGCATGGCTAAAAATAACAGGGGGCTATTGTAGCGACCCGAAAGCAAGAAAGCCAGTGAATTCAAGTTCAGTGAATCAGGGCCCCGGCATAGGCGACAACCCGCGATTCATCGCCGGTCACAGCGCCCGAGTTGGCATAATCGATAAGCTCACCCCGTTTGGCCCCAAGGCGTTTGGCCGCCGCCAACATCACCACCGAAGAGACCATCCCGCACATGCTGATGTCGTGTTGACAAACCGTTGCATAGAGCCCTTCAGGGTCAAGAGCGAGGATCGTTTCCAGGGCGAGATAATCCTTGCGCCTCGCTTGAGCCCCCGATTCAAAATGCGTCATGTCCGAACTGGCGACGATAAGCGTCCGTTGGGATTGCTGTAAAAGAACATCTCCTAAGATTTCACCGATCTCGATCAGGTCGACAAGGGAGAGGCGGGAGAAGCTGATCGGCAGAATCTTAAGCGAAGGAGAGCGCATCTGCAGGAAAGGGAGCATCACCTCAAGGGAATGCTCGTGCTGATGGGCCGTCGCATCGAGCGTGAACCGAGGCGACGCCTCACAGAGCTCAGCGGCAAGATGCTGCGCCAAAGAAACCGCACCGAGGGGGGTCACCCAGGCTTCAGACGGGTCAATCGCCGCTCGCGCACCGATGCCGTGATGATTGGGACCAAGCAGAACGACCTGATCGGGAATCTGCGCCGCCGCAAAGGTTTTTCCCGCGACCTTTCCCGAGTAAATATAGCCGGCATGGGGGGCGAGCAGGGCGACGGCACGACGCTCGGCACTCTCTGGCATCAGTTCCCACACCTGCGCCGCCAGAGCTGATGCGTCTGCAGGATAAAACTGACCGGCCACGGCAGGTTGACGCCTCATAACGGCTCCTTTTTTAAGGGATAAAGACGCTGCTGGCAATCCGCAGACCGACGAGCAGCACCAACAGGGCAAAGATTCGAATCAGTGTATCGTGAGGGATCTTTCCCGCAAGTCGGGCCCCGAAGCGGGCGCCCATAATGGTGAAGGGAGAGACAATGAGCGCGGCGAGCAGGTTCACATAGCCGAGATAGGCGGGAGGTGACAGGCTCCCCCAGCCGGTGAGGATGTAGGTCGCGGTGCCGGTCAACGATGAGATGACAATGAGGGCGCTCGAGTTGCCGACCGCGGTCCGCATCGGAATCCCCAGCAAAAGCACCATCAGCGGCACGGCGATAATCCCGCCACCGACCCCGAAGAAGGCCGAGAAGGCGCCGCCGGCAAGACCGGCCAGCACGAGACCCGAACGGGGTGGGGGAGTGGCCGCTAAATCCCCCCCTGTGGCTTTGGCGCTTGAGGTAAAGAGGCGCAGCGAGACGGCAATCTGCATCACCCCGAAGAGCCCTTTAAGCATTTCAGTATCAAGGGTCGAGGCGAGCAGGCCGCCGCAGAATGAGCCGGCAATGCCCCCCAGGGCAAGCAGGCCGACCTGACGGCTGTTGACGTTGCCGAGGCGACGATGGGTCAGGGCGCTGCTGATCGAGGTCGGAATGATAATCGCCAGGCTGGTGCCGAAGGCGACATGGGCGAGGAGCGAGTCGGGGACCTGGACCAGAGGAAAGATAACGAGAAAGAGGGGGGTGAGGATGATGCCGCCGCCGATACCGAGCAGACCGGCGAGCAGGCCGGCAAAGAGGCCGAGAACAGCAAAGAGTGAGAGGATCGACGGCGTCAGCATGAGCGTTCCTGTCGATGACAGCAGAGAATAAACAAAACAAAAAAGCCAGCCCTCAATGGGGCTGGCTTTTTTGTTAAATTGGAGGCCCCGACCAGATTCGAACTGGTGATGGAGATTTTGCAGACCTCTGCCTTACCACTTGGCGACGGGGCCGTGACACCTGGTTGGCGTCGAAGCCCGGTATAAATAGCAAATTGGCATCAGACCTGTCAAGGAGAAAATACCCACAAAGATTTCAAGTAATTGACACCGTCGGACAAATGCAGTAGCGTACCGATAACTTCAATTAATCAGGAGCTTAGCGATGAATTTAACGATCGATCCAAACAAGTGTCACGCCTCGTGTGAATGCATAAAAGTCTGCCCGCAGGGGGCGATCCGTATCGTCAACGGTAAAGCCCATATCGACGAATCAAAATGCGACCTCGACGGCATCTGTATACCGGCCTGTCCACACGACGCGATCCAATTCGAAGAGTAATTTTCTAAAAGGGGGATCTGCCATGGCCGTGGTTGAAGTAAGTATCTCGCCTTTGGGGACAAAAGAGCCGGGGATCTCCGCTTACGTCGCTGGCTGTGTCCGTATTGCGCGCGAAAGTGGGATTAGTTGTCAGTTGACCCCCATGGGAACCGTCTTTGAGGGGGATCTCGACGCCATACTGGCGGTGATACGCACCATGCAAGAGTCGGTCTTTGCGTCAGGGGCCCAGCGGGTCTCGACCTCGATCAAGATTGACGACCGTCGCGACGGGGTGGTGCACAGCATGGAGCGCAAGGTTCAGGCAGTCGAAACGAAGTTAAAAGGATGAAGGAGGCAAGAGATGATCGAAATTTTGCGCCAGCGTCGCAGCATTCGGGCGTTTCAGGATAAACCGGTTGAGCCCGAGAAGAAGGCGCTGCTCATCGAGGCGCTGTTGCGTTCGCCCAGTTCGCGAAACTTTCAGCCCTGGGAGTTCATCCTGGTCGAAGATCGCCAGCAGCTCAAGAAGATGGCCGAGGCCAAAGCGCACGGCGCCGATTTTGTCGGCAAGGTGCCTCTGGCGGTGGTGGTCTTGGCCAATCCTGAAAAGAGCGACGTCTGGGTTGAGGATTGTTCCATCGCTTCGATCATCTTACAGCTTGAGGCGCAAGCGCTGGGATTAGCGTCGTGCTGGTGTCAGATTCGTCTGAGAGACAAAGAAGAGGGTGTGAGCTCTGAGGCATACCTGAAGCAGCTGCTGCAGGTTCCTGAGCATCTGCGGGTCGAGTCGGTCATCGGCATCGGTTATTCGGCTGAGAGCAAACAGGGGCACACCAGCGACACACTCCTTAAAGAGCGCATCTCGTATAATCTTTATGGGCTGAAGCTCTAGCGGGGGATTTACGACAACGTCGACAAAAAGAATCGGGATGCCGCATGGTTATCCCTTTTCTTTAAATACGTAACGTCGCATAAGATATATTATGTAAACCAGAATATTGTGCCACTTGGTAGAAAAGCCAGAGACGACGAGCGAAGTGAAAGTTAGGACTGTTGGTAGACGCGGCATTTAGGTGATGTCCCGATGGAGTTACATTACCGGCTACCCGATTGGGCCTTTGCCTCTGTTGAGCTGAGATGGTTATAACCTGACAGTTGGCTACCAAATGAAAAGGTGGTCATGCCGCCCCCGGCTGGGGTAAAGATGGAGTTCTCGAAGCTTCATCC
>PKUF01000035.1 GCA_002869635.1 Desulfuromonas sp.
AAGATGTTGCTTGATCTTTCCTCTTCATCGCGCTGCGCCGCGGTAAGCGAAGCTTGGGTCACTCACGATGCCGCACTCTTTGCCGAGTTGCGCCGCCTTGGGGTCGACCCGTTGCGGCTCGAAGCGGGGAACGACCCTCTGCCACCGCTGCTGCAGTTCTTCCGCCGCCGTCCCGCCACAGCGAGACGTTGACAGCGTCTCTTGGGGATGCTACCCATGAGTCTGTTCTTATCGATTTTGATCCTTTGCCAAGGAGACTCCCTATGCCCCGCCTGACCTCGCTCCCGGCCTGGAAAGCCCTTGAGGCCCATCGACAGAGCCTTGAGAGCGTGACCATGCGTGATCTCTTTGCCGCAGATACTGAGCGTTTTGCCCACTTTTCCCTCGAGGTCGAGGGGCTGCTGGTCGATCTCTCCAAGCATCGCCTCACCACCGAGACGCGCGACCTGCTCATCGAACTCGCCCGCCAGTGCGATCTCGAAACAAAACGGACAGCGATGTTTGGCGGCGAGAAGATCAACGCGACCGAGAGGCGAGCAGTCCTCCACACTGCCCTGCGCCGCCGCGAGAAGACACCGCTGATCGTCGATGGCGTCGATGTCGTCCCCGAGGTGCAGAAGGTGCTGGCGCAGCTATGCGGCTTCGTCGGAAAAGTTCGCAGCGGCGCCTGGAAGGGGTTCAGTGGCCTACCGATCCGCGACGTCGTCAACATCGGCATCGGTGGCTCAGACCTCGGCCCCTGCATGGTCTGCGAAGCGCTCAAACCTTACGGCCGCGCCAACCTGCGCCCCCACTTCGTCTCCAACATCGACGGCACCCACCTCGCCGAGACCCTGAAAAAGCTCGACCCCGAGACGACCCTCTTCATCATCGCCTCCAAGACCTTCACCACCCAGGAGACGATCACCAACGCCCGTTCGGCCCGTGAGTGGTTCCTCGCCCAGGCCGGCGATCCCGCCCATATCGCCCGTCACTTCGTCGCCGTCTCGACCAACGAAAAAGCGGTGCGCGAATTCGGCATCGACCCGGAAAACATGTTTGGTTTCTGGGACTGGGTCGGCGGACGCTACTCCCTCTGGTCGGCCATCGGCCTCCCTATCGCGCTGGCCCTCGGTTTTGAGCGCTTCGAAGAGCTGCTCGACGGTGCAGCCGCGATGGACGTGCACTTTCAGCAGGCACCGCTGGAGGCGAACCTCCCGGTGCTGATGGGACTACTCGGCATCTGGTACGGCAGTTTCTGGGGCGCTGCCGGGCATGCCGTCCTCCCCTATGATCAGTACCTGCACCGCTTCCCCGCCTACCTGCAACAACTTGACATGGAGAGCAACGGCAAAAGAGTCACCCTTGCCGGAGAAGAGGTCGAGACCGTCACCGGCCCCCTCCTTTTCGGCGAACCGGGGACCAACGGCCAGCACGCCTTCTACCAGCTCATCCATCAAGGGACCCAACTCGTCCCCTGCGACTTCCTCGCAGCGGCCCAAAGCCACAACCCCCTGGGCGAACATCACCCGATCCTCCTCGCCAACCTTCTGGCCCAAGCCGAGGCATTGATGAGAGGAAAAACAGAAGCCGAGGCAAAGGTAGAACTCGAGGCGGCAGGTTTCTCAACAGAGGAGATCACCGCCCTTTTGCCGCACAAGGTCTTCCCCGGCAATCGCCCCTGCACCACGATCCTCTACAGCCAGCTCGATCCCCGCACCTTGGGAATGCTCATTGCTCTCTATGAACACAAAATCTTCGTCCAGGGGGGCATCTGGGGGATCAATTCGTTTGATCAGTGGGGGGTCGAGCTCGGCAAACAGCTCGCCAAGCCGATCCTTTCCGAGCTCCTCGACAACGCGGTGGACCACTCGCACGACAGCTCCACCTCTGGGCTCATCGCCTGGCTGCGACAGCAGCGGGAGAACACCTGAAATCCATGAGGCTGCGGCTTTTCCTCTTTGTTTTTCTCTTTTCGGCCAGCCTTGCTCTGGCCGCCCCCTTGCCCCCGACGTTGGAACCGGAGTCCCCGCGCTTCGGTGAGCCACTCACGTTGCGCCTGACACTCCCCCCCGGCGATGTCAACCTCGCCGGTCTCCCCGACCTCGGCAGCTTTGAGCTTCTGGCGCCACCGCGAATCGATGCTGGAGAGTTGCGCTTGCTCCTGCTGCCGATGCGCCCCGGCGTGCAAACCATCCCGGCACTCTCCCTGCAACTCGGCCTAGGCGGCGCCCTGCACACCCCCCCCCTGACGGTAACCGTCATCACGAACGACGATGGCCCCCTCACCCCCGCCCCACTCAAAGGGTGGCCGGACAGCGAGAGTTTTGCGGCCTCTCCTAGCGTGTTATTCATCGCCGGGAGCGTTGCCCTGACTCTGCTCACAGCGGGGCTCATCTTCCGCCACCGCAAATCCTCTGAGCCCCGGCGCTCCGAGGATGGCGACGCGCTTCTGGCTCAACGTGCCGCCCAACTCGCAGCGCTCGCCCCAACACTAGAGGTGCAGCAGCTGCAGGAGGAGTTGGGGCGAATCCGCTTTGCCCCCTGGCCAATCTCGAACGAAGAGCGGACGGCGCTGCTGGCGGCGATCGACTCCTGTTGTCAGAAGGAGGCGTCATGAGTTTTGCGTCCCCCCTCTGGCTGCTCGCCCTGCCGCTGGTGCTCCTCCCTCTCTGGCCACGTCAGCAAAGCAGCCGCCTAACCTCTTCGCTGATACCGCTGTCTGCGCTCCCAAAGAGTTGGCGAGTGCAGCTGCTACGGCTGCAACCTCCTCTTGCCGTTCTCACGTTGCTGCTACTCATTCTGGCGCTGGCCGGAGCACAGCGGGTGAAGAAAGAGGAGCAGGCGCTGCGTCAAGGGATCGACGTCATGCTTACCCTCGATGTCTCGGCGAGTCTCGGCGCCCGTGACATCGCCCCCGACCGACTCAGCGTCGCCCGCAACACCGCCGCCGACTTTCTCGCTCAACGTCAGAACGACCGAATCGGTGTCATCCTCTTTGCCGGGGTTCCGACCCTCCTCTCACCCCCGGTTCTCGATAAAGGACCCCTGCTGCAGCAGTTACGACAACTGAAGCCCGACCGCCTTGGCAGCGGCACGGCCCTAGGGGATGCTCTCGCCGCTGCGCTGGATCGGCTCAAAGATTCGGACGCCGCCAGCAAAGTGGTGATCCTTCTCACCGACGGCGCCTCGAACCGCGGCCGAGTCACCCCCCATACCGCCGCCCTGGCTGCCGCCGCCTTGGGGGTGCGAGTCTACACCATCGGCTTCGGCAGTGACCAAGGGGGGGAAGTCCCCCTCGACGGGACGGGACGCATCGCCCGACTCGACGACGGCACGCCCCTTCTTTCCGCGCTTGAGGAGGAGCCGCTACGGGAGATGGCACGCCTCAGTGGCGGCCGTTATTTTCGCGCCAGCAGCGCTGACCTATTGCGTCAGGTCTACGCCAAGATCGACGCCCTTGAGACAAGCCCTCTGCAAATTCGCGAGATCGCAACCGAGATTCCTTATCGCCCAATCCTGCTCACGGTATGCGCAGTTCTGTTGCTGATTGATCTGCTCCTTTTTCGCCTGTTGTTGCGGCTACAGCCAACAGGTTTCGGGAGCCAACTGACCAGCGCCGCCACCCTGATCGCCCTTATCCTATTGCTACTGCCCGAGAAAGTCTCCGCCCCGTATGGGGAGTCATCCGGGCCACCGCTGACTCTGGCACTGGCACTCGACACCTCAGCCAGCATGGCGACGAAGGAAGAAGGGACCAGCCGCCTGGAGCGCGCCAAGACGCTGATCGAGACGCTTCTACAACGGCTGCCGCAGGCACAGATGGCGTTGCTCCCCTTTGCCGGCGAGGCGATGCTGCAGGTGCCGCTCACCCGCGAACACGACGCCTTGCGCTACTTCCTGAACCGTCTGCAGCCGCGAAGTCTTGACGCCCCCGGTTCGGCCCCGGAAGAGGCGCTCCGCGCTGCGGCCCACCTGCTCGAGAACGTCGCCGGGGAGAGGATGATCCTGCTGTTCAGCGACGGGGAGCGGACCCTCGCCGCCGAACCGCCGACGATTCCCCCCGGTGTGACAATTCACACCCTACCACTGGGGCGACATCCTGGCCCCCTTGTGGATGGCAATGGGACACCTCTTCTCGGCCCGGATGGTACCCCCCTTCAAAGCCTCCCCGATCCGGAGCGGCTGCAACGGCTGGCGACTGCCAGCGGCGGGCTCTTTCTTGCTGACGCCAATGGGCTCCCCACCCTTAAGCCACTGCTTGAGCAACTCGCCCGACAGGCGCCCCCCGCAGCCCCATTGAGTGGAATGTGGCTGATCCTCCCTCTTTTTCTCCTGCTGGTGCGCCACCTCCCCTGGAGACGCCGCACCAGCTCCCTGCTTGCTGTGGCGATTGCGCTTGTCGCCTGTTCACAGGAAACCGCCCCCGGCCCGACGACGTTTCATCGCGCAGAAACCCTCGTCACCACCCAGCCTGGGTCGGCAATTGATACCTTTGCCATCGCCGCCTCGTTCCTGCAAGGAGAGAGACGGGGGGTCGCCCTCTACAATCAGGGGAGCCTGCTGCTGCAACAGGAAGAGCCGGCCGCCGCCCGCTCCGTACTGGAAGAAGCGCTGCGGCTACTCCCCGGCGACCCCGATGTGCGCAACAACCTCCTTATCGCTCTAAGCAGTGCGCCGCCGGAAAACGGGAGCATAGGGAATAAACAAAGGGGAGAGGATGACGCGGAAGGAGGGGGGGAGAGCCTGAGTCACGACGAAGCGCTACAGCTTCTCGACGCCCTGCGCCCCGACCTTGATGCCCCAGCGAGTGACCGGCAAGAGCGCTTCACGCCGGTTGTGTTGAAGGAGTGGTGATGCGCTGCTGTTTCTTCGTCATCACAACCCTGTTGCTGCTCCCCCTGACGGTTCAGGGAGCTGATGAGGTCAGCGTCCGGCTCCTCGCCTCAAACCTGAGCCCTTATGTTGGGGAGGAGTTGGCCCTCACCCTCGAGCTACTCGCGCCGCCTCGACCGACAGCCCCGCTATCAGCGATCTTTCCCATCCCTAATGGCTTCAGTGGCGAAGAACTCCCCCTCGCCCCCCCCCGCCGGGAGGGGAGTCTGCTACTCCAGAGCTTGGGCAAGACGATACGCCCCTTGCTCCCGGGTGAGCAGAGGCTGAGCGGGCTCGGCGTACGCGTCGGTGACGCCATCCTCTTGGCCGAGCCCCTGACCCTGCGGGTACAACCATTGCCACTGACGGGGAGACCAGATGGCTTTACCGGCATCGTCGGTGACCTCGACATGACTCTTATGGCAGACGGGGTCGGCAATCGCGAGATCGTTCTGACTCTGTGTGGCACCGCACCGCTGGCAACTTTTCCAGCTCCGACGCCCCATCTACCGCAAGGTGAGCGTCTCCTTTTTCTCGGCAGCGATCTGCAGGGGAGCGCTCCGGGGGAGCGCGTTCTGCGCCGCCGCTATCTCTACCTTCCCGGCGACGGAGAACGCGGCGGGCTGACCTTCAGCCTGACCCTTTTTTCGCCGCGCTTGCAAAGCTATCAAAGGCTTAAAGTCGGACAGTCCTACAAGGCTCCGGCACTCCCTTCCGCTCAGATCTTGCCCCTGTTAAATGGCGCCGCGTTATTAGGGATAATTCTTGTCACCTGGCAACGGTGGCGCCACCAGAGCCTCAGAGCAACGCTCACATATCTTCTCCGCCCCGGTTGGGAACGCCAAAGTCGCGATGAGAGTTATCGACAGCTAAGCGAGCGGGGAGTCCCCCCCAAGCATCTCACCTCCCTGAGCAAATTGTGGCAAAAACAGGATCAGGCCCGATTCGCGCCGCAAAAAGGGAGCCCGCCAACCTCTCGAGAAGAGAGAGAACTCGCTCGCTCGCTCCGCAAGGCAGTTGACAAACGGCGACGCATCCCGTAACGTTTCAAGGTTCAATAACCCCCTTTTGTCTTTGAGGATTCTCCTGATGATTCGCGTTCTTCCGTACCTTTTCCTCCTCTCCTTTATTCTCCCGGCTTGCACCCCGAAAATTGTCCCTCCCCCCCCTTCAGCCGATCATTATTTACAAGAGGGAGAGGGATTTTACGCCGACAAACGTTATGAGGATGCCATCGCAACCTGGGAGAAGGTCCGTGACACCTTCGCCTCACCAGAGAAAACAGCGCATGCCCAGTTCCGGATCGGCGAGACCCAGTTCACCGCCGAGATGTACCCCGAAGCGGCGGCAACACTTGAGGAGTTTATCAAACAGCACCCCGAGCATCCCCGTACCGATGAGGCGCTCTACCTACTCGGCCTCGCCTACTACCAACAGCGTCTGGCCAGCGATCAAGATCAGACCGCCATCCGCAACGCCAAGGTTACCCTTGAGACCCTGCTACGGCGTACTCCCGACTCTCCGCACAAAGATGAGGTTGAAGAGATTCTGCGTTACGGCGAACAGGTTCTGCTTGAGAGCGAGCTCAACGTCGGACGTTTCTACCTGCGCACCGACCACCCAGGCGCTGCCCTCTTACGCCTTGAACCGTTGACCTCAGCCGACCATTTCACCCGACGCGACGAGGTCTACTACCTGCTCGGCAAAGCCTATTTCGCCGCAAATCGCCGGGACGATGCAGTGGAAGCCTTCAACACCCTCTACCGCCTTTACCCAAAGAGCAAGTACGTTCTCAAAGCTCAAAAGTTCGTCGAAAAATCCTTTTAAATCAAGTCCTTAGCGCCCCGGAAAGCTTCTCTTTCCGGGGCGTTGCCATATCTGTGATAAAAATATTTTTCCTTGACTTGCCGTTTACGCCATTATATAAAAGTGGCGCCGTTATAACGGAATTTTAAAAACTTCCGTTCGGCAGTGAGAGCCCACCTCACTAGCACCTTCCGAAGCATCTCACATAGCGCTGTAAAAACAGCTTATTAGAATGTATACACCGGGGAGCCGACGGGTCTCCACGGTGTTTTAACATCCCCCCAAAAGCACGTTGGACCCTTGTCCGTTCGGCCTTCCGTTGGGAAGTGACCGACACACTTTCAGTAGGAGGAGAGAGATGTCCGATTACGGCACACTGCAAGACCGCGTACGCTGCAAGTCCCTGCTCAGCAAGGTAATGACGGCTGAAGAGACCGTTCCGATGTTCAAGAACGGGATGAACCTCGGCTGGTCCGGCTTTACACCCGCCGGCTACCCCAAGATGGTCCCTATCGCTCTGGCTGACCATGTCGAGAAGAACAATCTTCAGGGCCAGCTCAAGTTCAACCTCTTCATCGGCGCTTCCGTTGGTGCGGAAACCGAGGACCGCTGGGCGACCCTCGACATGATCGACCGCCGCTGGCCTTACCAGACGGGCAAGAACATCGCCAAAGGGATCAACGAGGGGCGCATCCGCATGGGTGACAAGCACCTCTCCCTCTTCGCTCAGGACCTCGGCTACGGCTTCTACACCAAGGACTCCGAGAGCGGCAAGCTTGACCTCGCCATCATCGAAGTTTCGGCGATCACCGAAGACGGCGGCCTGGTACCGACCAGCTCCTGTGGTGTCATCCCCGAGATCCTGATGGTCTGCGACAAGGTCATCCTCGAGGTTAACACCGGACAGCCCTCCTTCGAGGGAATCCATGACATGGTCTCCTGCGACACGCCGCCGAATCGTCAGATCCTTGGCATCACCAAGGCGGGTGAGCGCATCGGTTCGACGTCGATCCCCTGCGACCCGAGTAAAATCGTCGCCGTCGTCGAATCGAAGCTGCGTGACAAAGGGCGTGCCTTCACCGACATGGATGCCACCTCCGAAGCGATCGCGGCCAACATCATCGACTTCTTCTCCCACGAGGTGAAGATGGGCCGCCTGCCGAAGAATCTGCTGCCTCTGCAGTCGGGTGTCGGCTCCATCGCCAACGCCGTCGTCGGTGGCCTCGCCAAAGGCCCCTTCTACAACCTGTCGGTCTACACCGAGGTTCTTCAGGACACCATGCTTGACCTCTTCGACTCCGGTCGTCTCGACAGCGCCTCGTCCTGCTCCCTCTCCCTCTCCGAGAACCCGGGTTTCCCCCGTTTCTTTGATAACTGGGAGAAGTACTTCGACCAGATCACCCTGCGTCCGCTTTCGATCTCCAACGCACCGGAGCCGATCCGTCGTCTCGGGTGTATCGCCATGAACACCCCGGTTGAGATCGATATGTACGCTCACGCCAACTCGACTCTGGTCGGCGGTACCCGCATGATCAACGGTCTCGGCGGCTCGGGTGACTTCCTGCGTAACGGCTTCCTCAAGATCATGCACACCCCGTCGAGCCGTCCGCGCAAAACTGACCCGACCGGTATCTCCTGTGTCGTGCCGCACTGCTCGCACATCGACCACACCGAGCATGACCTCGACTGCGTCGTCACCGAGCAGGGTCTGGCAGACTGCCGTGGTATGGCTCCAAAAGAGCGCGCCAAGCTCATCATTGAGAAGTGTGCCCATCCGGACTACAAAGACCAGCTCAACGAGTACCTCGACATGGCGGCCAAAGACTGCCTCGGACGTGGCGTCGGCCACGAGCCTCAGCTCTGGGATCGCGCCTTCAAGATGCACCTCAACCTTGAGCGCAACGGCACCATGAAGCTCAAGAACTGGGACGTCAAGATCGACCTCTGCGAAGAGTAGAGACGTTCTTCAGAAAACAAAAAGGCCTCTCCACGTTTGTGGGGAGGCCTTTTTTATGGCCTGTCAATTTCGCCCCCTCTTGCCATTTCTCTTATTTTTCTGCATTGTTGGAGGAAACTTCCCCTCAGACACAGGTCGGCATGGCTCTCTTCCCCTTCGACATCCGTAGCGTCCTCGCCCTTTCGTCCCTCGCCTCGCTGGCGTGTGGCCTCTTGATGCTCACCTACTGGCTCACGCTGCGGACCTACCAAGGGTTCGGGCATTGGAGCTTCAGCCTTTTGCTCGGCGGAGCAGCCTTAGGGCTGATGAGCCTGCGTGACATGGTTGAGCCAACCCTCTCGATCACTCTTGCCCTGACCCTGGTGGTGGCAATGGCGATGGTCCGGGTTGAAGGGTTTCGCCTCTTTGAACATGGGATCTGTCAACGCCGCCACATGTTTTTGACCATTGCCCTCGCACTGCCGCTCTTTGCCTATTTCACCCTGATCGACGACAACATTCTGGTACGCAACAGCTTGATCACGCTGATCATCCTCTTCTGTCTCGGCAAATCCCTCTATCTTCTCTGGAGTCGCCCACGCCGCGACCCTCGAAGCATCTACCCGGTGGTGATGGTTGTTCTGACCAGCATGATGTTTCTCATCGCTCTGCGAGCCGGAGTCTGGTTGCTTACCCCAAGCGAACGGGGGCTGCTCGCCACCTCTTTTCTCAACAGCGGCTATTTCGTCTTCACCGCAGTGCAAGAGGTGGCAATGGCGCTCTGCTTCATCATGCTCAACAGTCAACGCCTCACTCTCGACCTTGAAGCCTCACAGCAACGGCTTCAGCGCCGCACGGAAGATCTCCACGACGAGGTTCAAATTGAGACAGAACGCCGCCTCGCACAAGAGCGCCTGCTGACTCATAACGCCCGTCTCGCTGCAACCGGGGAGATGATCGGAACCATTGCGCATCAATGGCGCCAGCCTTTAAGTGCCCTGGCAATGGTCATTCAACGCCTTGCCCTGCTTCACAGTCGCCAGCAACTAACCGCTCCGGCGATGCAAGAGGCAAAGGAGTCGGGAATGTCGCACATCCGGCATATGTCGCAAACCATTGATGATTTTCTCCGTTTCTACAGCCCGGATCGCGCGCCTGAACTCTTCTCACCTTACGATCAACTTAAAGCGGCAATCCGACTGGTGCAGCCACTCTTCGACGCCGACGGAATCCGTATCCTTTTTACCGGCACAGATGCTCAAACAGTCCGGCTTAACGGCTACCCTAACCAGTTCACCCACGCCTGCCTCAACCTCCTCGCCAATGCCCGTGACGCCATCGGCAGCCGCCGCCAAAACAACGCGGAGATTGAAGGATGTATCGCAATTGAGATCGGTCAGAAAGATAAGATGATCTGCCTTACGGTCACGGACAACGGCTGCGGCGTTCCAGACTCTCTCAACCAGAGTCTTTTCGAGCCCTACAGCACCAGCAAGGAAGAGGGAAGCGGGATCGGGCTTTACATGACCCGCACCCTGGTCGAAGAGCGATTTAAAGGGACGCTTCTTTTTGAGAGCCGCCCGGGACGAACATCCTTTATGATACGCATCCCTCTCGCTCTAGAGGAGAGTTCAGCATGAGCGATCTAAGCCACATCCGCCTCCTTTTTGTCGAGGACGACCCGACTCTGCGCCAAGAGATGACAGCCCTGCTTGAACTCTTCGGTTGTGACGTGCGGGTCGCCCATGATGGCCAACATGCCCTGCAGAGGCTTGAGTCAGAGGATGTCGACATCGTCCTGACTGACATTCGAATGCCGCGCCTCGACGGTCTCGGCCTCGCCCGCCAGTTAAAAAAGATCCTGCCCGACCTCCCCGTCATTCTCTATAGCGCATTCACCGATACTCCGATGCTGCTCGAGGGGATTGAACTCGGTGTCGCGGGTTTTATTGAAAAGCCAACCGATGCCGACAAACTGCTGCAGACCCTGGAACGCGCCGCCTTGCCGGTCTTGCAGCAGCGCCAAGTCGAAGCGCTCCACAACGAACTCGAACAGTCGGTCATCCACTTGATCGGCCTAAGTGATGCTCTACGCCCCATCGCCGAGCAGGTCGTACGGGTCGCCCACACCGACTACCCCTTGCTGCTTCAGGGAGAGACGGGTAGCGGTAAAACCCGCCTCGCACATCGCATACACGCCCTAAGTCAACGCGCCTCCCAACCACTGGTAACGCTTCAGCTTGGCACCTTGAGTGAAGGACTCATCGCGGCGGAACTCTTCGGCCACGAAAAAGGCGCATTCACCGGAGCTGAAAAACACCGCAAGGGACTGGTCGAAGAGGCAGATGGAGGCACCCTTTTTCTCGACGATATCGACTCGGCCCCCTCAGCCGTTCAAGCAGCCCTCTTGCAACTGGTTGAGGAGAAAACCTTTGTTCCGGTCGGCGGCAACCAACCACGACAGGTCGATCTGCGCATTTTCGCCGCCAGCAATCGAAATTTGCAGCATTTGAGCACTTCCGGAGGGTTTCGCAGCGACCTTTATCACCGCCTCGCCGGGGTGGTTTTGACCCTCCCTCCCCTTCGGGATATGACTGAGGATATCCCCGAGTTTGCCACACAGTTTCTCGCGGAGTTCAGTGATGACCTCGGGATCACGCCACCTCAACTGAGCGCTGACGCTTTGGACGCACTGCAGCACCACCACTGGCCGGGAAACATTCGCGAACTGCGCAATGTTCTGCGCCGGGTCGCCGTTCAAACCAACGACGGTCTGGTCACACGCGACACCCTGCGATTGGTGCTGCAAAGCCCTCCCTCCCCGCCCCCCCCAAACACACCGCCAGACAACCTCCCGATGACCATGGCCGCCATTGAAAAATGGGCTCTGGAACAAGCTCTCGAATCTTGCGGGGGACGGCCAACAGCCGCCGCTCGACAACTCGGGCTCAACTACTACACCTTCAAGCGGCGCCTCTTACGTCACCACGACCCAGCCCCCAAAGGTTAGCATTTTCAAATATATGCGAATTTTGCAATATCCCACCCAGATATGTTACATTAATGGACAATAGGATGATTGCCCGATTCGTCTTTGGACGACTGACGAAAAATCGTTCTCCGATAAGAGCAAAACCGGGGTAACCCGGTGACGCAGAGCAACGGGTCCGCGCACGCGGACAGCCGGGCCGCCGAAGAGAACCGACAGAAAGCCTGCCTGAAAATCAGGAGCTGACGCGGGAATTCGGTCCGGATTTTCAGGACTATTCGATGCCCAAACGCCTCGACCACACCCTCTTTACAAAACCCTCCCTTGACGCCTTACCCCAAGGAAGAAGGGCTTCTCTCGCCCTTATAGGTGAGCATTTTGGTAGCATTTTCAAACCCCTCGTATCGTGGGACTTATTCTGGAAAACCGTCCTATTTCTCCTGATCTTCATTCCTGCAACTCAAGAATCATCCTTTGCCTGGCCCACCAGCAGCGAATGGATTCCTATTTACTCTCCCGATGGCTACGTCTCTGATCCCGGAGGCAACGCCGACACCACCGGCAACGGCAACAACTCCACCGACATTGTTGGTGATCCCACCTACCCTGCCGCCTACATCTACAATGACGGCATCGACATCTATTTTCGTCTGCGCATCGACGCCGACCCGATGCAAGGGAGCGCTCTTGAACCGTTCGGCTGGGGGGTGCTGATCGACACCGACCTTGACGCCCACGACTACGAGTACATGCTCATGCTCGACGGCATCGCCAACCCCGACGAGATCTATCTTGCCAAAAATGTGGTGCAAGAGAATATCGACGACCCAAGTGACAAGCCGGAACAGATTGAGTGGATCAAAACGGCGACCGAGGGTGTCGACTATGTGGCCTCGCTGGCCGACTCTTCTTTTACCGGCGACGCCGATTATTTCCTCGACTTCAAAGTCCCCTACGACATCTTCCTTCTCTCGCTGGGGATCAACGAATCATCCCTGCTGCGCTATTTCTACGGCACCTCCCAGAGCGCCCAGCAGCTCTCAGCCGACCTGATCAGTTCGACGATATACGACGGAGTCTCGGACTTCACTCTCCCGGCAGGAAAGCGGCCCACCACCGGTACGATCCAGTTCGTCGCCGATCTCGCCGGCAACGGTGATGTCACCGAGTTCTACCCCGGTGCCACCCTCTACCTTAAAGTCGTCGATGACGACCAGAACGGCCTGACCAGTACCGCTGAGACGGTCACGGTGACGCTCACAACCCCCTCCGGTGACGAAGAGAACCTCACTCTCACCGAAACCGACGTCGACAGCGGAATCTTTACCGGATCCATCGTCACGGCCCAAAGCAGCATTGTACAGGGCAACAACTCACTCCAGACGGTCCCGATCGAATTTGTGACCGCCACCTACATCGACGGGGCCGACGCTGACCTCAATCAGGACCAACCCCGCACCGACCTGGTCAAAGCCAAACCCACCGCCGATCTCGAAGTGAGTAAGAGCGTCTCCACCTCCACCCCAAACAATGGTGAAACCGTCACGTTCACTCTCACCCTGAACAATCACGGCCCGAGCAATGCGACCGGAATTCAGGTTAAAGATCTCCTTGACAGCCGCCTTCTCTACGTCAGCGACTCCGGCGCCGGAAGCTATAATCCGACCACCGGAATCTGGACCATCAGCTCTCTGGCCAACGGCGCCAGCATCACGTTGCAGATTCAGGCGACGATCGATGCCCCGGCCTACGCCACCATTGACAACACGGTGAGCATCCTCACCACCTCGCAACCCGACTTTGACCTGAGCAACAACAGTGCAACCATCACCCTGGCCGTCACCGGAGCCGACCTGGAGGTGAGCAAGACTGTCGCGGTCACCACCCCGGCGATCGGCGGCGACACCCCTCAGACCGGTGACCAGGTGACCTATACCATTACCTTGCTCAACAAGGGGAGCTACGATGCCACCGGCGTGGTGATCAGCGACCCTCTCCCCAGCGGATTAAGTTACCTCTCTGACAATTCCAGCGGCAGCTATACCCCTGGAACAGGAGCCTGGAACGTCGGCAACCTCGCCAACGGTGCCAACACTTCGTTGCAGATCGTGGCGTTGGTCACGGCCAGCGGTGGCACCACCGTCACCAACAGCGCCAGCATCTCTGCCGCCAACGAAAGTGATCCGGTCAGCGGCAACAACAGTGCCAGCGTGAATATCTATGTCGATGCAGCTGACCTTGCCATTAGTAAGAGCGTCGACAGCGCCACTCCGGATGAGGGAGACACCGTCACCTACACGGTAGCCGTAAGCAACCTGCGCGGCTCGACAGTGGGAGGAATTCAGGTCCTTGATCTGCTCCCAACATCCCTCCAATTCGTCAGCGCCACCCCTGCCGCCGGAACAACCTATGACAGTGCCAGCGGGCTCTGGGATTTCGGTGTGACAACCCTCGCCAGTGGCAGCTCGGCAACCCTGACCTTGAGTGCTCAGGTCAAGACTGGAACGGCCTCACAGACCTTGACCAACACGGCGACGATCCAAAGCGCCTCCAAGATTGACCCCGACAGCAGCAACAACAGCGCCAGCGTTGCGGTGACGGTACGCTATCTCGACCTCGCCATCGATAAACAGACCAGCAACTACAGCCCTAACGACGGCGATCCGATCACCTTCACGCTGACCATTACCAACAACGGACCGATTGACGCTACCGGGGTCCAGGTCTACGACGAGCTCCCGCTCCACATCTACAACACCGCTGGCGGCGCCGATAACAATGTCGCCGTCACCACCAGCTTTTCTGACCCAACGGACAGCTACAACCTCACCAGCTGGATATGGGATGTCGGTGACCTCGCCAGCGGCGCCAGCGCCACCCTGACCATCGACGCCACGGTTCATATCCCTAAAGGGAGTTCATCGACCTTCTTCAATATGGCGATGATTCAGGCATCGGATCAAGCCGATCCTTTTCATGACAACGACGCCGACTCGGTTCTCATCGGAGTCCAAGGGACCGACATTGCCGTCACCAAAAGCGTTGACAAACTCGCCCCGGCCGCTCCCAACGGCACTATTTACGATATCGTCACCTACACGGTAACCGTCAGCAACAACGGCCCCAACGACGCCACAAATCTCGATATTCTCGAATCTCTTCCCGCCGGATTAAGCTATGTCGCCGGTTCGGCGAGCGACGACTACACGCCTCCAGCGGGCAAGACCGACCAGACCGCCTATACGGCCAGCACCGGTCTTTGGAGAGTCGGCTACAAAGATGGTGGCAACACACTCTTCCCCGCCTACACCACTGTCACTCTGACATTGCAGGCCGAGGTGACCGCCGCCTCAGGGTCGATCATCAGCAACACCGCTCGGGTCAACAGCCTGCTTGAGTCGGATACCAACCCACTCAACGACAGCGCCACCGCCACCATCACCGTTGGCGGCACCGACTTGCAAATTCTCAAGAGCGTCGATGACGCCACGCCGACCGTCGGCGACACCGTCACCTTTACGCTGACTCTGAACAACCTCGGGCCAAACCTCTCCACGGGGATTCAGGTTAAAGACCTTCTCCCGAGCGGACTGACCTACCTCTCCCACAGCGCCGGCATGACCTATATCCCGGCGACCGGGATCTGGGATCTTTCTGCCCTCTCCCTCGCGAGCGGCGACTCAACCAGCATCGACATCATCGCCACGGTCGATGCCGATGACAGCGGGTTGACCCTGATCAACAGCGCCACCATCGAAACAGCCAGCGCTCCCGATCCTATTTCCAGCAACAACAGCGCCAGCGTCAGCATCACAATCCAGGAGTCTGACCTCTACCTCATCAAAACGGTGAGCAACGCCACCCCTGATGAGACAACCACCACCGTTTTCACCCTGACCCTCGGCAACGACGGCCCCAACGACGCCAGCGGTGTTCAGGTCCTCGACACCCTACCGGTCGGTATGACCTACGTTTCATCTCTCCCGGCCCTCGGAACGGTCAGCACCACCATCAACCCTGACGGCACCAGCGATATCCTATGGGATCTCGGCGTAAGCAGTCTTGCGAAAGCCTCGACAACGACTCTCGCCATCACGGTTTTGGTCGATGCTGGCACCGGCGCCACGACCCTGACCAACAGTGCCGCTATCACCGTCACCGGCAACTACGATCCGAACAGCGGCAACAACAGCGCCACCCTCGCCATCACCCCCAACAAGATCTACATCGACCTGGCGGTGGCCAAGAGCGTTGACAACGCCGCTCCCGGTGAGGGGACTGATGTCACTTACACCGTGACCGTCGCCAACAACAATGCCAGCTATGCCGCCACCGGGGTTCAGGTTACCGATCTGCTTCCGGCGGGGATTGTCTTTAGCAGCGCCACGCCGACCAGTGGCAGCTACGACGACGCCAGCGGCCTCTGGGATATCGGCAGCATCGCCGCCAGCGATGTCGTCACCCTGACTCTGGTCGCCCAGCCGGCGATCGGCACCGGTGGCGCCGGCCCCTTCACCAACAGTGCCAGCATCAGCGCCAGTGACTACGACGACCCTGACAACGGCAACAACAGCGCCAGCGTCGATATCAACCCGGTCCACGTGGCAACCCCGAGCCTGACGGTCCTCAAGTCGGTCTTCGCTGAGTCCGACCCGGTCAACGGGACGACCTCCCCCTACGCCATTCCGGGGGCGACGATGCGCTACGAAATCCAGGTTTTGAACTTTGGCGACGCCTCACCTGATGCCGCATCCCTGATCATCAACGACCCGATCCCGGCTGGAACGACCCTGATCGTCAGTGGCACCCCCGTCACCTTGACCGATGGCGCGATTTCCAGCGGCCTCTCTTTAACCTACGGAGGACTCAATGACCTCACTGACGACATCTTTTTCTGCGCTGGCGCCGACTGCGACTATGTTCCGACCGCCGGCGCCGATGGTACGGATCCGGCCGTCACCGCTCTGCGCCTCACCCCGACTGGGACGATGGCATTTGACAGCGGTAGCGGCGCCCCCAACTTCACGATTCTTTTCCGTGTTCTGCTGCAGTAAACCTTTTCCCCTGTATCGCGAAAGGAGATGACCATGAACCTGCAACATCCACCTCCGGGCCGTTACCCTCCTCGGCCCCATCCACTCGCCCTCCTGCTGCTTTTTGCCATCGCCTTTGTCCTCACTACGATGGCGGCACTGGCGACAGGCACTCCGGCCGGGACCCTTATCAGCAACACGGCCCAGGCCTCTTACAGCGTCGGCGCGAGCAGCCTGAGCAAAAGCAGTAACACCTCGACTTTTGCTGTTGCCGAGCTGATCAACGTCAATGTTGTCTCGCAGGATGGCGGCAACGTCGGCGTGGTCCCTGGGACCGACGATCAGTATCTCACCTTTACGGTGACCAACACCGGCAACGGTGACGAGTCGTTCACCCTCTCGGCCGACAGCGCCATCGCCGGCGACGATTTCGACCCGACTCTGGTCGGGATCTTCGCCGACACCAACGGCGACGGCCAGTACACCCCAGGGGTCGATCTCGCCGTTCCCGGCGGCGTCGTTGATCTCGCCGCCGACGCCGGTGTCACCCTTTTTGTTGTCAACAACATTCCGTCGACCCTTCCCGACGGAGTCACCCCCATCGCCGACGGTCAGACAGGCACCACCAGCGTCAGCATCACCAGCAACACCGGCAGCGGCGCCCTCGGCACACTGATTCCCAACGGCGGTGACGGCGGCACCATCGACGCTATCATCGGCAGCAGCGGTGGCCTGCCGGCGACGACCGACGCCACCTACACCGCTACCAGCATCAGCCTTGATGTAGCCAAAACGGCCGTCATTGTCGATCCGTATGGCGGCAGCACACCGATCCCCGGCGCGACGGTGACCTACTCTCTCGTCGTCACGGTAAGCGGCAGCGGCACCGCCGTCGGACTGACCATTACCGACCCGATCCCGGCCAACACGACCTACAAACCGGGGAGCCTCACCCTTGATGGTGTCGGCCTCAGTGACGGCGCCGGCAATGACGATGGCGAAGCGACCGGTTCACCGGTCAACCTGATCACCGTCCGACTCGGCGACATGACCGCCGGGAGCAAAACCATTACCTTTGCTGTTGTGATTGATTAATTCATTGAAGGAGCAACCCTCACGTCCAGGAGGAGTCACCATGAAAAACCTCGGTATCAGCATTCTGGCGATCTTACTTCTCACCCCTTCGCTGCTCTGGGCGAAGGAGGTGATCGATCTCACCTCGAAAGTCGAGATCGAAGTCGTCACCACCAACGAGCAGGGCGAGCAGGTCACCGTTCGCCAACCGGCGAGCAAAGTGCTGCCGGGTGAGACCCTGATCTACACCAACACGTATCACAACGTCGGCGACGATTTGGCGCAGAACATCGTCGTCAACAACGCTGTCCCTGCCCACACCTCTTATATCGCCGGTAGCGCCTTCGGCGATGGATGCGAGATTCTCCTCTCCGCCGATGGTGGCAAGAGCTACGCCAGCGAGGGCGAGCTCACGGTCGTCGGTGACGATGGGACGAGCCGTCCGGCTCTGCCCGAAGAGATCACGCACCTGCGCTGGATCGTCAGGGAGTACCAGAAACCTGGCGACGGCGGCGATGTCGGTTTTCGAGTCCGTTTGCAGTAAAACCCCATAACCGAAACAGAAAGGAGAAACATCATGTTCACAGGTCCTTATCGTCAACCCCCTTCATCCCCCCAAGCACAAAGGAGAAACCTCATGAAACGTCATCCTCTCATTCTGACGTCGTTGTTCGTCGTCGCCCTGTTGCTGGCCGCCGCGCCGGCCTTCGCCGCAGTTGGTGAAACAACTGCGGGAACACCCATCAACAACAACGCAACGGTCGATTACAAAGTAAATGGAATCGACCAAACACAAGTTCCTTCTGACGGCGGTGTCGACACGACCTTTGTTGTCGACCAAAAAGTTAAACCCGTTGTTGCCAACGCCGTCAGCGGAGCAGAAACTTTGACTCCCGGAGAAACGGGTTCAGAAAACCAGTGGTTAAAATTCACCGTGACCAACGACGGGAACAAAGACGCTTCATTCAAACTGAGCTATGAGGTGACAGGCTCAACCTTATCAACAGCCTTGAGTGGTGTTGTCATTATTGCCGATACAGACACGAGTGGATCCTATACCGCAGCAGGGGATGGTAGCAGCGATCTGAACGGCCAGGTTGTGACAATCGCAAGAGACACAACCTTGACCTACTTCATTGTTGCCCCGGACACCGACGCTGGCCTGCTTGATAGTGAAGTCGCAACCTATCACCTCATTGCGACAGCAGATGACGGCACCGGAACAGCCCTTGATGATTCGACACCGAACACTCTTGCGGGAGAAGAAGTTGTCTTCACCGATAGTTCCGCAGGTACAGCAACTGGAGATGGTACCTACGACGGCAAAGATTCCGATTCTGGAACCTTCACGGTTTCAACCGCGACCCTTACCGTCACAAAGTCCGTTGCTATCACCGACGATGGAACCGCCGACACTCCTGAAGAGCTCTTTGCCATTCCTGGGGCTGTCATGGAGTACACCATCAACATTGACAATGGTGGTGGGACCGACGCGACCTCGGTCATTCTCATCGACGCCATTCCGGGCAACACAACCTACGAGTCATTCACAACCTGCAGTGGGACAAAGGCGTGGCACAACGGAACCGGCTGGGTTGCGGTAGAACCTGCCACCCTGTCCGATGTGACCCAGGTCAGATGCACCATTGCAACACTAACGGCTGGAACGAATCAGGATGTCCAGTTCCGGGTCACCATTGACTAAGAGCATCCTCTTTTAATTTGCTTTAAGCAGTAGGTTCTATGACCCCGGCAACCCGCATATCCTCACGTATCCTCCTGACCGCCGGTCTTCTGACCGGTGGGACAGGGAGACGTGCGTCCGCGGTTGCCGGGGCTCTTTTCTTCACGCTTTTGTTCCTTTTATCAAGCCCTGCCGGGGCGTCTACCCCGCCCGGCACGATCATCAGCAATACCGCCACAGCGGAATACGCGTTCCTCGATTACGGCAACTATCTGGTTGCCTCCAACACCCACACCCTCACCTCGCTCGCGGCACCAACCCCGGCAACGGCGACGTTCTATCGCTACGAAACCGGAAATCCTCAGGCCGAGAGCCTGACTGTCACCGGCAGCCGTTACAGCAGCAGCGGTACACTGGCCGGCCCCTTTGTCAACCTTACGGCACCGACCCCGATTCCGGGAACGACGCCCCTTGATCTGACCACCCCTCTCGATCTGGTCGCGTCGCGCCTTTTTGTCGCTGGCGACCCGGTCTTTATGACCTTGAGTGACCCCGACCAGAACCTCGATTCCGGTCGTCTCGATACCATTCTCATTACGGTGACCTCTTCGACTGGCGATCTCGAAGTGCTTGAGCTGACCGAGACAGCCGTCGACAGCGGTCTCTTCGCCGGCTACATCCCGACCCGGCGCAGCAGCAGCGCCCACGGCGACGGGGCGCTCATTGTTGAGCCGAACGGCACCTTGACCATCACCTATCAAGACAGCAACGACGCCGCCGATGTCTTCGTTCTCGATGCCCTCTTTGACCCTGAAGGGATCGTCTTTGACAGCGCCACCGGGGCACCGGTTGATGGCGCCACCGTGACTCTCATCGATGTCGCCACCGGTCTGCCGGCTGAGGTCTTCGGCGACGACGGGATCAGCAGCTACCCCGCAACCGTCACCAGCGGCGGCTCAGTCAGTGACAGCAGTGGTACCGTCTATGATTTTGTACCCGGCGGGTTCCGCTTCCCGCTGATGCGCACCGGCACCTACCGCATCGACGTCACACCGCCGAGGGGCTACGCTGCCCCGTCGCAGGTCGATACCGCGACACTTCAGAGTCTCTCCGGCGCACCGTGGGATATCCTTGAGGATGGCTCACGCGGCCTCCCCTTCGTGCTGGCACCGGTACCGATCCTGCGCATCGACATTCCGGTTGACCCGATCCCGAGCCTGCTCTGGGTACAAAAGAGTGCCGGACGCGATGTGGTGGGGATCGGCGACATCCTCGACTACACCCTCACCGTCGGCAACGACTCGGTGCAGGCCGATGCGACGACAACGGTGGTGAGCGACAAACTCCCCGTCGGCTTCCGCTACCGTAGCGGGTCAACCCGTATCGACGGTGTCGCGGCCAGCGACCCGACGATCAGTGCCGACGGTCGCGGTCTCACCTTTGCCCTCGGCACGGTGGGACAGCAACAGACGCGCAGCATCCATTACGTCGTCAGCGTCGGCGCCGGTGCCCCCCGCGGCAAAGCGCAGAATATCGCTCAGGCAACCGCCGATCGCGATGTGCTCTCCAACACCGCCAAAGCGACGGTCACCGTGCGCGACGACTTCATGCGCGACAAAAGTTTCATCGCCGGGCGGGTCTCCGCCGGGGATTGCGCTCTGCCCGAACATGAGCGGCAGGGAGTTTCGGGAGTACGGATTTATCTCGAGGATGGCACTTATGTCGTTACTGATGAGGAGGGGCTCTATCACTTCGAAGGGGTCACCCCCGGCGTTCACGTCGTTCAGCTCGATCCGGAGAGCTACAGCGAGTTTTATGAAGAAGCAGCCTGCGCCGAGACGACCCGTTTTGCTGAGACCCCCAACTCTCAGTTTGTCGATCTGCAAGCAGGGACCCTGTGGCGCGCCGACTTTGCCCTCAAAGCGCGGGATCTCAACCTGACCCCGCCGAAACCGGCGCCGACAGCTCCCGGCCCCGGCGTGGCCAGCCCGGTTCTTCCGTTGGTGGCGACCGGCTCACTGCAACTGCGGCTGCAGAGCCACCTCGTCACCCCCGACCGGGTGCGGCTCGAGATGCCGATGAGTCTTGCCGCCGCGGCAGCACGCAACCTGCGGATCTCGGTGATCCTGCCACCGGGGAGCAGCTACGTCCCCGGCAGCTCGCAGCTTGACGGCACACCGATAGAAGACCCTTCAACCATGATGGTGGTCCTCAACTACCGCCTCGGCGATTTTGATCCCGACAGCACTCCGACCTTGAGTCTCGAAGCAGAGCTCGGCAATGAGATCAAAGGGGATGAAATCGTCTTTCGAGCGATGCTCACCGTCGATGACGACAACGGCAAGAACCGCCGCAGTGACATGGTGGTCAACTCCTTGGTGCGGCAGCAGGAGACGCGCTATCTGAAGATCCCCGACATCATCTTGCGTCCCGCCTTCCCGCCGCTCGGCACCGACCTCTCAAGCGCCGATCGAGCCGAACTCGACGCGCTGGCCGAGAAGCTGCGCGGCTTTAACATCGTGCAGGTGGTGGTCACCGGCCACACCGACAACCAGCAGATTTCCCGGCGCTCGTGGTTCCTCTTCCGCGACAACTTTTCTCTCTCGGAGAAGCGGGCGCAAACCGTCGCCGACTACCTCGCCAAGGTTCTCGAGCTTCCCGAAGAGGCCATGGTGGTGGTCGGCATGGGCGAGGCGCTGCCGATCGCTGATAACAGCACCAAAGAGGGACGGGCCAAGAACCGTCGCGTCGATCTGCGGCTGGTCTGTGAGCAGGTGACGACCGAGAGCCGCACCCTCCCCGGCGTCATCGATGCCAGCGCGCAACCGCTGGAGATGCCCGTGGCGGCGCCACCGGTCGACCTGTCATTGCTGCGCCGCGGCGGTGGCGGCGCCATGGCGGCGATGAAGATGCGGGTCTTTGCCGACGGCTTCGTGAACGAGGTTGCCCCCGGCTACGACTGGGTCTGGCCACCGGCGACCTACTATCCCGCCATCCCCTCCATCAAGGTCGCGGTCAAGCACGACCCGAAGGAGAAGGTCCGCGTCAGCCTCAACGGCCATCCCGTCGATCCGCTGAACTATGACGGTCTGCGCCGTAACGGCTCCCGCAGCGTTGCGCTGAGCCGCTGGAGCGGCATCGACATCATCGATGGTGACAACCACGTCAAAGTCGAGGTTCTCGACGCCAGCGGCGCTGTGGTGCGCAGCGAAGAGCGAACGATCCACTACTCCCTCGCCCCGGTAAAAGCGGTTTTCGTTCCCGAAAAGTCGTCTCTTGATGCCGATGGCCGGACCCCGGCGGTGGTCGCCGTCAAGCTCCTCGATCGCGAAGGACATCCGGTGCGCGAAGGGGTGGTCGGCGAGTTCCGGATTGAGACCCCCTACAGCGCCGATGAGGTTCACTTCGCCAACGCCAACCTCGGCCGCCAGAACCGTCAGGGGGAGACCTCACGCTACATTGTCGGTGAAGAGGGGATCACCCTGATCCACCTCGCCCCCACCAGCCGCTCCGGCGAGGTGACGGTCACCTTCCCCTTCCTAGAGGGGGATGAAGAGGTGCGGGCCTGGCTCAATCCCCATCTGCGGGAGTGGATTCTGGTCGGTCTCGGCGAGGGGACTGCGGGCTACAGCAGCGTCAGTGGCAACATGGAGAGCTTCGCCGCCAGTGATGCGCCGGAAGATCTCTACTATGAAGGGCGCCTCGCCTTCTTCGCCAAAGGGAGGGTGCTCGGCCACTGGCTCCTCACCGTGGCCTATGATTCGGGCAAACGCGACCCCGAACTGCAGCAGCAGATCGACCCCGACACCTATTACACCGTCTATGGCGACGGCAGCGCTCAACAGTACGATGCGGCGAGCCGCGAAAAACTCTTCGTCAAACTCGAGCGGGACCAGTTCTATGCCCTCTTCGGCGACTACGACACCGGCCTGACGGTGACCGAGCTCGCCCGCTACAGCCGTTCCCTCACCGGCTTCAAAAGTGAACGTCAAGGTGAGCATGTGGTCTGGAACCTCTTCGCCGCTGACACAGATCAGGCCTTCATTAAGGATGAGATCCCCGGCGACGGCACCTCGGGTCTCTATCGCCTGTCACGCAACGACCTCGTCATCAACTCAGAGAAGGTCATCATCGAGGTGCGCGACCGCTTCGACAACAGCGAGGTGATCTCCCGCACCACATTGGCGCGGCATCTCGACTACGATATCGACTACGATCTCGGTACCCTCTTCTTCAAGGAGCCGATCGACACCCGCGACGCCGACTTCAATCCGATCTTTATCGTCGTCGACTACGAAACCGCTGGCCGCGGCGATGCCCGCCTCTCGTACGGCGGCCGGGCCGCCCTGCGCTTCTTCGATCAGCGCGTTGAGGTTGGCGCCAGCCACATCCATGAAGGGACAACCGGGGCGAGCGCTGAGCTCAGCGGCACCGACACCACCGTAAAACTGAGCGACGAGACAACCCTCAAAGGGGAGCTGGCCCAAAGCACAAACCGGGGGAGCGGCGCCAGCCGCGGCGACGCCTGGCGCGCCGAACTGCAGCATCAGGGAGAGAAGCTCAGCGGCCGCGTCTATGCTCGGGAAGAGGAAGGCGGGTTCGGTCTCGGCCAGCAGAGCGCCGCCAGCGATGGCATCCGCAAAGTTGGGGCTGAGGGGGAGCTGAAGCTGGATGAAGAATGGTCCATCGACGGGGAGGTTTCACGCCAGAGCGCCCTGATCAGTGGCGCCGAGAAGGAGCTACAGAGTCTCTCCGGACGCTGGGAGAAAGAGAATCAGGGGTACGTCTCCGTCGGCGCCCGTCAGGCAATTGAACGGGATGGAACTGGGGGCCGCAGCGAATCGCTGCAGGGGATCTTCAAGAGCGCCTGGAAGCTGACCCCGAAACTCCAGATCCGGCTCGATCACGACCAATCGCTTAGCGGTCGCAACGCCAGCCGCGACTATCCAACCCGCACCCTGCTCGGCGCCGACTACGCTCTTCTTGACGAGCTCTCCCTCTTTGCCGAGCAGGAATGGAGTGACGGTACCAGCGAGCGGACCGCCACCAGCCGCGCCGGACTTAAAGCGAATCCGTGGCAGGGAGCGCAGGCGAGTTCAACGGTGGAACAGCAGATCGATGAGAACGGCACCCGCCTCTTCTCGACCCTCGGCCTCAAGCAGAGCTGGCAGGTCAACGAGCATCTCAGCCTTGATGCCGGTCTCGACCGCAGCCAAACCCTGCGGGCGCCGAACGTCGCCAACAGCACCACCGGAACCCAACCCGTCTCGGGG
>PKUF01000031.1 GCA_002869635.1 Desulfuromonas sp.
GAGAAGGCGGTTGACTCCGTGCAAGGGGACGATGTCGGCGATGGTCCCGAGAGCGACCAGGTCGAGAGAGTGACGCAGGTCGGGTTCAGGACGCTGACTAAAGTACCCCGTCTCGCGTAGCCGCTTGCGCAAGGCGACCAGCAGGAAGAAGGCAACTCCGACTCCGGCCAGTGCTTTAAAAGGGAATTCACACCCCGGTTGGTGCGGGTTGATGATTGCCGTCGCTTCGGGGAGTTGTTCTGGCGGTTGATGGTGATCGGTGATGATCAGGTCGATGCCGAGGCGGCGGGCAAGCTCCGCCTCATCACAAGCGCTGATGCCGCAGTCGACCGAGAGAACGACCCGAATCCCCCCTTGCGCTGCCTGCTGCAGCGCCTCAGCACTCAGACCGTAGCCGTCGCGCAAGCGCAACGGGATATGATAGTCAACCGTTCCACCGAGCTTCTTAATCCCCTCCACCAGCAGTGCGCTGCCGCTGATTCCGTCGACATCATAGTCGCCATGGACGAGGATCGTTTCGCCTTTTCCGATCGCCTGTTGCAGTCGAGTGGTCGCTGCTTCCATCCCTTTAAGCAGAAACGGATCGGGGAGGGTGTTGAGACCGCCATCGAGAAACTGTCGGGCATTTGCCTCTCTGTCGATACCGCGGCGCACCAGAACCGAAACGGTGAGAGGGCGCAGGTTCAGTACGCTGGCAAGTTTTTGCTCTTCAACAGGATTGAGCAGGGGGGGGCGTTCCTGCCAGCGGCGTCTGTTTACGGGTTCCATGCTGGTCCTGCCATCGGGGAAGGGGAGTCATTGATCGGTTCTATATCGATGATGCCGAGGTGCTTTTCGCGGCGACCGTCGAAAAAATGATCGATAATCTTCGCGATCTCTGTTGTCCCCCAGAAGTTGCGGCGAAGAGAGACATCTTCCGGGACCTCTTCGCCGAGGACAACAGTCCAGTCGCGATTGTTGACGAAGTTGTTTGCTTCAATATGGTACTCGCGAGGGTGGGCGGTGATAAAGATCCCTTTGCCGTTGTTGATCAGGACGTTTTTGCAGATCACCGGAGCGCCGAAATGGAAACGGATGGCGGCTCCGTTATCACGAAAGAGGTTGTGTTCGACGAGGATGGCGCTGCTGTGGAAACGAACACCGACCTTGTTGCGCTCAAAGATCGATTCTTCAATGCTGACTTGAGATTCCTGGCTGTGGATAGCGCTGTCGGCCTGAGTGAAGCGACAGAAGCGGAAACTCGCCTCCGGACTTTTGACGAGGTTAATCCCGCCCCAACTCCCTGCCGATGCCTTAGGATCGGCAGCACGAAAATGAATCGGTGCTTCAAGGATCCCTTCGGCTGTTAGCCGGCCGTGGACAATCAACTCGCTACCGGGGAAGTGAGGGTGATCGATATAACGATCCTCCCCATCTTTGGGGGGCAAGAAGATCACTTCGGTGCCGCGGAGGATGGTGTGCTTCGCCTCTGGTGAGATCTCGACATCTCCGGCGATCTCCACCCGGCCCTGCCAGACGGTGTCGGCGTCGATCGGGGAGGCGACGCGCATGACGGAGGGGACGCAACCGCCGAGGGTTACGCAGAGGGTGAAAAGAATCAGCAGACGCAAGATGGATTCCCTTGAAAAAGAAAGGGCCGGAGAGAACTCCGGCCCTTTGGTGTGGTGCGGCTTACGGCTTGGCCGGGACCGGATTCTCCATCCCCTCAGGGAGAGGGGGGTGAGAGTCGAGGAAGGCCATATCGCGGCGAACCTGCCCGGCCTGGGGGCCGCTTGGGTTGAGGGAGAGGTAGATCTCCCACGCCTCTTTCGCTTTAGCGAAGTCTTGAAGGTCGTAACGGTAGACTATCCCAAGGTTGAAAAGGCTCTGCAGATGGTTCGGACTGAGTTCATAGGCCTTGGAGAAGTTCTCCACCGCCCGGTCGTACCAGCCGACCGCCCGGAACATCACGCCCTGATCGGTGAGGACGTTGGGGTCGTCAGCGTTGATCGCCAGAGCTTTATCGTAAGCTTCGATCGACTTCATCGGCTGATTGGTGTCGAAGTAGGCGTTGCCGAGTTGAACCCAAGCGTTGCGGTTTTCAGGTTGGCTGGCGACCATCCCTTCAAGCAGGGTGATGTTCTGCTGCATTCCGGCGGCTGGAGCGGCGGCGGGGGCCTGAGCCGTCGGTGTGCTGTTTTTGCCTCCCTTGGTCACAAGAATGCCGACCAGCAGTCCGACGATCAGGGCGACGGTCGCGAAAAGAACAGTCTCTTTTTTCATGCTTGACTCCCTTCCAGGCTGTTCGCGGTCTTATCCTCTTCTTTGTTGCCGAGCAGGAGGACCGGGCTGGCGACATAGACGGAGGAGTAGGTACCTACCAAAATGCCGACAAGCAGGGCGAAGGCGAAGTTATGGATGACGCCGCCGCCGAAGATAAAGAGGGCTGCGACCACCAGCAGGGTCGTCCCCGAGGTGAGAATCGTCCGTGAGAGGGTCTCGTTGATGCTGCGGTTGATGATTGCCGGAAAGCCGTCGCGCCCATGCTTGCTGCGGTTTTCGCGGATTCGGTCGTAGACGATAATGGTGTCGTTAAGCGAATACCCGATAATGGCGAGAAAAGCGGCGATGATCGGCAGATCGATCTCCTTGTTGAAGACCGAAAAGGCGCCAAAGGTGATGAGGACATCGTGGATTAGGGCGGTGATGGCACCGACGGCAAAACGGAACTCAAAACGCCAGGAGATGTAGATCAGGATACCGATCATGGCATAGAGCAGGGCCATCAGACCTTTTTCACGCAGATCCTTGCCGACCTGAGGGCCAACCATCTCAGTGCGGCGGATCTCAACTTGTCCCGTTCCGTACTGTTTCTCCAGTTCGATGAGCATGTTCTGAGAGAGCCCTTTGAGGGCACTGTCGCTCTCTTGGGTGCGGATCAGAAACTCGTTTGCCTCTTCGCCGAACTGCTGTACAACCATGGCCCCGAGGTTGAGGGGGGCGAGGGCTTCTTTGATGGTGGCGGCGTCGGTCGCTTCGGCGAACTGGGTCTGTACCAGGGTGCCGCCGGCGAAATCGACGCCGTAGTTCGGGCCCCCTTTGATGATCAAAGAGGCGATACCGGCAAGGATTACCAGCACCGAGAAAATCGCGGCGATCTTACGCTTGCCGACGAAATTAATATTGATATCAGGTTTGATGAGCTGCATCGTGGTCTCCTTCTCAGATGCTCAGACGCTTGATCTGGCGCCGATCGAGGAAAAAATCGAAGATCAGGCGGGTGACAAAGATCGCGGTGAACATCGAAGCGATGATCCCGACCGAGAGGGTGACGGCAAACCCTTTGACCGGACCAGTGCCGAACTGGAAGAGAACAACCGCGGCGATCAGGGTTGTGATGTTGGCGTCGACGATGGTCAGAAGCGCTTTGCCATACCCGGCCTCAACGGCAGCACGGGCCGTCTTGCCGAGTCGCATCTCTTCACGGATACGCTCAAAGATCAGGACGTTAGCGTCAACGGCCATACCGACGGTAAGGACGATCCCGGCGATACCGGGAAGGGTCAACGTCGCCTTGAAGAGCGAGAGCATCGCCATGATGAAGACCAAATTGAGGATCAGGGCGAGATTGGCGATGATCCCTGAGAGGTTGTAGTAGATCAGCATGGCAAGGACCACCAGCAGGCCGCCGATAGCGACGGAGACCACCCCTTGCTTGATGGAGTCTTGTCCAAGAGAAGGGCCGACGGTGCGGTTCTCGAGGATCTCTACTGGTGCTGGCAGGGAGCCGGCCCGCAAGACGATGGCGAGGTCGGTCGCTTCCTGTTCGGTGAACGAACCGCTGATCTGGGCGCTGCCACCGGAGATTCGTTCGCGAATGACCGGAGCCGAGTAGATGGTGTCGTCAAGGACGATCGCCATCCGCTTGCCGACGTTGGCGGCGGTGATCTGGTCGAAGCGTTTGGCACCAACGGTGTTGAAGTCAATGGCGACGTAAGGCTCGTTGAAGCGGGTGTCGATGCGAACCTGAGCATCGGCAAGCAGATCACCGGTGAGGGCGGTACGCTCTTGCACCACCAAGGGGGTCTCACTGACAGCGCCGGTCATGTTGTCGACTCGCCGCTCATAAAGAAGCTGGGTCCCGGCCGGGAGAATCCCCTTGATTGCGTCCTGAGGGTTGGCGTCCTCGGCGATCATCTTGAACTCAAGGCGGGCAGTCTTGCCGATAAGGTCGATGGCGCGCTGAGTCTCCTTGATTCCGGGAAGCTGGATGAGAATTCGATTGTCACTCTGACGCTGCAGGGTCGGTTCACTCACCCCGAACTGGTCGACACGATTACGCAGTGTCTCAAGTGCCTGGCGGATCGCCGATTCGCGAATGTCGGCGATCTCCTGCTCGCTGAGGCGGAACTGCTTCTCGATATATCCCCCCTCTTGAGTGAGGGTGAGAGGCTCGAGACGCGGGAATGACTCCTTCATGAAGGTGTCGACGGCGGCACCTCCTTCGGCATCGTAGACTGTGATGGCGAGGCGGTCTTCGGCGAGGCGGGAGACCTTTTTGAAAATGACATCCTTCTCGTTGAGAAGGGATTCGCTCTGGTCGACGATGCTGTCGAGGCGGCTCTCCACCGCTTTGTCGACATCGACGCCGAGAACGAGGTGCATCCCTCCTTGCAGGTCGAGACCGAGATGGATCGGGTCGAAGGTGTTATTCCACCATTCGGGGAGCCCCTCTTTATTCAGAGTCGGGGCGAGAGAGGCCAGGGCCAGAAGGATCAGGGTGATGACCAGTAGGCCTCGCCATTTGATGCTGTTCGACATGACGAAACAAGCTCCTTATTGGGGCATGACCGGCTCAAATGTTGAGTCGGAGCAAACGAGGATTACGCGTCCTGACGCAGTCCAGCGATGGACGAACGGTTGACGCGGATCTTGACCCCGGTGGCAACCTCAACGGTGATGACGCTCTCTTGCAGTGCGGCGACCTTGCCGTGAATGCCGCCGGCGGTGACAACCGCATCGCCGATCTTCAGGGCGTCGACCAGTTGCTTGTGTTCTTTGGCGCGTTTCTGCTGCGGCCGGATGAGCAGAAAATAGAAAATGGCGAACATGATGACCAGCATGATGAGCCCTTCGTATCCGGGGCGTCCCCCCTGCTGGGTAACTTCCGTGCCCGCCATGGCAATAGCGTCGCTGACCATTTTCGTGATTCCTCCTTGTTAGACCCCGCGATTGTGCGGGAGTCGGTGCATGAAGATCCCGTAATGCGGGATACTCTAGATGGTGTCGCCATCCCCTCCGGTCTGGCGCAAACGATAGAACTCCTGAGCGAAAGCTGTGAACCTCCCCTGGGCGATCGCCGCACGGGCGTTGGCCATCAGGGAGAGATAATAATGCAGATTGTGCTGTGTGTTCAACATCGAAGCAAGAATTTCGTGACTCTGGTAAAGATGGCGCAGATAAGCACGGCTGTAACTGCGACAGACGTTGCAACTGCAGGTCGGGTCAATCGGTCCCTCATCCTCGCGATAACGGGCCTGTTTGATGCTGATCTTGCCGAAAGAGGTGAAGAGGACGCCATTGCGGGCGTTGCGGGTCGGCATGACGCAGTCAAACATGTCGACCCCGCGCCGGACCCCCTCTATAAGGTTCTCAGGCGTCCCCACCCCCATGACGTAGCGGGGCCGATCCTCAGGCAGAAGCGGCATGGTGCATTCCATCATGCCGTACATCAGTTCGGCTTCTTCACCGACCGAGAGACCACCGACGGCATAGCCGTCAAAGCCGATCTCCTGCAGCTCTTCAGCGCTGGCGGCGCGCAGGTCGGGGTGCATCCCTCCCTGAACGATGCCGAAAAGAGCCGCTCCACGGCTGGTGTCAAAGGCGTCGCGGCAGCGCCTCGCCCAGCGCCCTGAAAGGGCGGTTGAGTTTTCGACATAGCGGCGCTCTGACGGATAGGGGATACACTCGTCAAAAGCCATGACGATATCGGCGTCGAGGCTCTGCTGGATAGCGATCGAGAGCTCGGGGGTGAGCATATGTTTCGAACCATCGAGGTGCGACTGGAATCGCACCCCCTCTTCGCTGATTTTACGCAGGGCGCCGAGGCTGAAAACCTGGAAGCCGCCGCTGTCGGTGAGGATCGGCTTCTCCCAGTTCATAAAACGGTGCAATCCCCCTAATTTCTCGATCAGCGTGTGTCCCGGGCGCAGATAGAGGTGGTAGGTGTTGCCGAGGATGATCTGGGCGCCAGCGGTCAGCAAGTCCTCGGGGCGCATCCCCTTGACCGTCGCTTGAGTCCCCACCGGCATGAAAACCGGGGTTTCAATCACGCCACGCCGGGTTTCGATGCGGCCGCGTCGGGCTTGGCTCTTTGGATCTTTATGGAGCAGAGAAAAAGAGAAGGTACTCACGAACTCCTCGTTACAGAATCAGCATACAGTCGCCGTAGCTGAAAAAACGGAACTTTTCGGCCACGGCGCGCTCATAGGCGGCAAGAATCAACTCCCGGTCGGCAAACGCCGAGACCAGCACCAGCAACGTTGAGCGAGGGAGATGAAAGTTGGTGATCAGCGTGTCGACCATGCGAAAGCGAAATCCCGGAGTAATGAAAAGGTCGGTCTCTCCTTGACCGGCAACGAGCTCAGCTTGATCGTTTAACGCATACTCTAGGGTCCGGGTCGAGGTTGTTCCGACGGCGATGACCCGGCGGCCCTCTTTTTTTGCACGATTGATCGCGGCGGCGGCCTCGCTGGAGACAGCGTAGCGTTCACTGTGCATACGATGTTCACTTAGGTCGTCAACTCGCACCGGCATGAAGGTGCCGAGTCCGACGTGAAGCGTTAAATGGACGACCTCGATCCCCTGCTTTTGGAGTGCTGCTAGCCGCTCCGGGGTAAAATGAAGTCCGGCTGTCGGAGCCGCCACGGCACCCGCATGGCGGGCGAAGACGGTTTGGTAGCGCTCCCGATCATCCTTTGTGACGTCGCGACGGATATAGGGGGGGAGCGGGATTTCCCCCCCCTCTTCCAGCGCTTCGGCAAAAGAACCGGGCGCTGAAAAGCGGATCTTGCGGTAGCCCTGTTCGTCTTCGTGCGGCAGAACCTCGCCACTGATCCCCGCGGTCAGTTTCAGGACCATCCCGGGACGGGGCGGTTTTGAACTTTTGGTCAGGCAGATCCAGGTTTCATCGAGGCCGGGACAGCGGCGTACGAGAAAGACCTCTATCTTCCCCCCGTTCGGTTTTTCACCGAGAAGCCGGGCCGGAATGACTCGGGTGTCGTTGACCACCAAGAGGTCGCCGGGGCGCAGGTGCTCACCGATTTGAGGAAACTGCCCACAGTCGATGCTGCGGTGTTTGCGGTCGACCACCATGAGGCGGGCTTCCTCTCGGTCTGCCGGCGGATGTTGGGCAATGAGCTCGGGAGGGAGCGGAAAATCAAAATTACTCAGACGCATGGTGGGCTTCAATGACGAGAGCAGGAACAAGAAAAAGAGCTTAAATGAACCACATAAAAGAGAGCCGTGTCAATGTATTTCGCCCTATTCTTTACTGAGCCGAAGTGCCGAGATAAACAAGAAGAAGCCCTGTAAGCATGAGGCCGAAACCGGCTGTTCGCATCGCGGTGTCGGGGAGGGAGTAAATCTGGGCGATGAAGGCTTTCATTTGCGGGGGAGAGAGGAACCAGGGCGCTCCCTCGACCACAAGGAGGGTACCGATCACACAGAGGAGGAAGTCCATGGGAGAAACCCTTTTCGGGCAGGGGGTTAGGGATTATAGGGCGTTAAAAACGAGGCATTTCAGGTGGCAGGTAATTTGCAGATATGCTACCTTAGCGCGAGGTTGCGCATGGTAAGAGGTTCGAGACATGGCTGTCAAGGACTTCTCTGCCGTCCCATAACGTGCGGTTTATACCGGAAGAAATACGACAACGTCTGTTTTTTTGTTCGGTATGGCGTGTTGGGAGGGATGGTGTTTTGGAGATGTATGCGCGTGATTGCGCGTATCCTTTGGCTACAGCGGTGTGGTGTGAAGAGGGAGTCTCTTCCCTCTAGTCTTAAGCAGTGATTGCTCACAATGAATTCTCTCAAGATTAAAATCCTTGGACTCATGGTCTGTATTTTGGTAGCCGCTGTCGGTTTGACGGTCTGGCATAACCTGCAGACTCAGGAGGCCGTTTTAAACCAGATCGCTGAGCAGCATAGTCGCATTCTCGGCGAAACCATCAGTAACAGTATCATCACCAATATGGCGAATGCCCAGAACGATGAGGTGGTTAACATACTTGAGAAGATCAAGAAAGAACCGACGATTCAGACCATTCGGATTTTTGATGAGTCGGGGCGGATCATTATCTCAGCTCAGCCCGAAGAGATCGGAGATCTTGTCGGCACCGCTGATCTTCTCGCCTATCGCTCCAACACCCTCACCTTTGCCGATACCTCGGCGGGGAATGACTACTTCAGTACCATCGTTCCCATTTACAACTCCCCCAACTGTTATGAATGTCATGACGCCTCACGTCCGGTACTGGGTATTCTCAATGTTCATCTTTCAGTTGAGGCTCTGAGCGCTTTGCAGGCGGAAGGGCAGCAGGCGACCCTTCTCTCCTCCATCGGAATGCTGGTGGTGCTGATTGTCGTCATCTCGGCTTTTATCCTCTTCTATGTCGATTCTCCTATTCGTCGTCTGGTTCAAGCGATGACATTGGTAGAACAGGGGAACTTTGACCACGCGAACATCGCCATTCACAGTTCGGCCGAGATGTCGCTTCTGGCGAGCAAGTTCAACCTGATGGTTGATCGACTCAAAGAGTTGATCAACTCCAAGGTGACCCATGAACGTGAGATCGCCGTGGCGCAGGAGAAACTGGCGCATCACGACGAGATCCGCAATATGAACATCACCCTTGAGGAGCGCCTTAAAGAGATCGAATACCTCAACATCACCCTTGAGGAACGTATTGAAGAGATTGAGGAGGCGAATTACAAGATCACCGATCTCGCCAGCGACCTTGAAGATAAGAACACGACTCTTGAGCAGGCGGTAGAACGGCTTTCGGCTCTTTACAAGATGGGCTTGGCGATCAACTCGACCATGGATCTTGATCGCTTGTTTAATCTCCTGCTCCGTAAGGCGATGGATACCCTGCATGCCCGTATCGGTTACATCCTCCTTGGTAATCACGAATCAGGGGGGCTTACGGTCGGCTGTGCTCTTGGTCTCTCAGACAATGTTGATCTGGGGGTTCGGATTCCGATCAAGCCAGGAGGGGTGTCGCATTGGGTGATTGAAAACCGCCAGCCACTGCTGATCCAGAATATTGAAGAGTCGCGTGACTTCAGTCGGGTCAGTCGCCTCGGCTTCAGTCGCGAGACGGTGATCTGCGCGCCGCTGATCATCAAGGATGAAGTGGTTGGAACGATCTCCATGGCAAACAAGGGGGATGGCTCTCCGTTCACCCTTGAGGATCTTGAGCTTCTTTCGACCATCGCTGCCCAGGCGAGCGTGTCGATCAAGAATGCTCGTCTCTACGAAGAGCAGCAGACGACCTACCTCAACACGGTTCAGGCGCTGGTCTCGGCGATAGAGGCGAGTGATGCTTATACCCGGGGGCACTCCGAGCGGGTGACCCGTTACAGCCTCTCTCTCGCCAAAGCCCTTGGTCTTTCTGGCGAAGCGTTCAAACGTCTGGAGCAGGCAGCAATTCTGCACGATATAGGTAAGATCGGGATCGACGTCTCGTTGCTGCATAAAGAAGGCAAGCTGAGTCACGATGATATTGAGGTGCTTCATCAACATCCCCTGATCGGTGTTCGAATCCTCGAGCCGATTCATTTCTTGCACGAGGTCCGTGAGATTATCGCGCAACACCATGAGCGTTTTGACGGGCTCGGCTATCCGAATGCCATTGCCGGTGCCGACATCCTGCTTGAGGCACGAATACTTGCCGTCGCTGACACTTACGACGCCATGACCTCCAACCGTCCTTACCGAAAAGCTCTCCCACACGAGATCGCGGTTCAGGAGATCAAGGATCACTCCGGAACCCAGTTTGATCCTGCTGTGGTTGCTGCCTTTCTCGAAATCTGTGCCGCCGAAGGATTGGCGGCGTGAAACAGCAGGAGTCGGAGCACCTCCCCTTTCTCTGCCGACTCCTTCAGACGCTGCCGCTACGTCAGCAGATTCTTATCCCCTTCTTTGTAATTCTCGTTCTGGTCGGGGTCGCTGCGACCGTCGGATCGTCGCTCCTGATTGGCGAGGCGTTGACCGACACAGCTGACGAGCGCCTTCTCGCTTTTGAGGAAGTCCTCTATCGTGAGGTCAAAAAGCAGGAAATTCTCCTTTCGACCTATGCCAGAATCATCGATTATACCCAGCATGTCAGCCTGTCCAATGACGAGACGGGAGAGCTGGCGATGCTGCAAGATCAACTTTACGCCTCTCTCTCTGATGCCCATATTACCGTCGCATATTACCCCGCCAACCTAGAAGCTGACATGGTCCCTCCCGGTCTGGGAGATCTTTTTGACCAAACCCGCAAAAGTGGTAAGCCCCGCTTCCGTTTCGTCGTCGGTGAAGGGGTGACACCGGCGTTGACCGTGGCAGTTCAACCTCTTGATCATGGCAATCCTGCAGGGACGATTCTCCTGCTGCAGACGCCGATGACCGAGACCTTTCTGAAACAATTGGCACTCCCTTTCAATGCTGAGGCGAGTTTGCTCGGGATGGACGGAGAGATGTTGATTGCGAGCGAACAAGCTTCTCTTCCGCCGACGTTGGCGTCTGAGGAACTCAAGAACGTCTTGACCGGTAAGCGTGTCTTTAAAACCCTTGACCGTGAGGGGACAGACCGTTTCCTCTTTTACGCGGTTCCTTTGGGTACGACTGATTTGGTGATTTTGGTTGTCTCATTGCCACTAAATCAAGTTGAGACCCTGATAGGTATTCTGGCAAAGCGTTCACTGCTCACGATCATTGCCGCCCTGATTATCGGTAGTTTTATCTACTACCGTTTGATTCGCCGGACCATGACACCGATTCGTGACATTCTTGAGGCGACCGAAGCGGTTGGGCAGGGGGAGCAAGGGGTGCGCATTCGGGAGATGGGGGTTGAGTCAGGAAAGGGAGAACTGGGGCGTCTGGCAAAATCGTTTAACAGGATGATGGCGCGGCTCGAACATCTCTATGCCGATAAGGTCGAGCAGGAACGGGTTATTACCCTTGCGAACGAGGAACTGAAGTTCAAAGAGATTCTCGAACAGAAAAATCAGGAGATTGAGCGGACCAATAGTGAGCTCAAGTCGAATCTACGTGAACTTTCAGCCCTTTTTCAGCTCAACAAGACCATGAGTTCGACCCTCGATCTCAATGTTCTCTTTGATCGTATCCTTCAGACCCTAAAAGAGTTGATCGAAGTCCCTGAGATGGTTCTGCTCCTCTACAATCAGGGGGGGGAAGAATTGGGCGTTCGTAAAACCGTGGGGCTTGATGAAGAACTACTTGAGGGGGTGAGTTTCCGCCTCAATGAGGGGATTACTGGACTCGCCGCACGCGGGCAGGAGTTGATCTATCTCCCCGATGTCCGGCGTGATGATCGCTTTATGAACTACAAAGGAAAGGTCGAGAGCGAAGGCTCTTTTGTGTCGTCGCCGCTGGTGGTGAAAAAGCGCTTGGTCGGGGTTCTCAATCTGCATAAAGATGCGGTTGGTGGTTTTAGTGAGTCTGAGATCAAACTGATACAGGCGGCTTCAAATCAGCTCGCCATTGCTATCGAGAATGCCCAGCTTTATGAAAAGACGCGAGAACTTTCCAATACCGATGAGCTGACCGGACTCTCCAACCGGCGCTACTTCCAAGAGATTCTTATGCGTGAGTTGGCCCAAGCACGGCGCTACCACGCCAATTTCAGTCTGATCATGATCGATATCGATCATTTCAAGCGTTACAACGATACTCATGGCCACCTCAATGGTGATATCGTGTTACGCAAGGTGGCCTCTCTGTTACTGCAAAGCACCCGAGGGATCGATCTGGTCTCCCGCTTCGGTGGTGAAGAGTTTGTGATTCTTCTTCCGAAGACCAGTCGCGAATGAGCTCGGGCTGCGGCAGAGAAACTGCGTCAATGTGTAGCGGCTGAAAAGTTCACCGGCATGGAACAGAGCCAGCCTTTAGGGATGGTGACCCTCTCTCTCGGTGTCTCCGAGTTTCCCAACGACAGCAAAGATATCTACGAGTTACTCGATCTTGCCGACCGTGCCCTCTACCTCGCCAAAGAGAACGGGCGTAACCGCACTGTTGTCTGGGGGGTTGATTTTCCCGAGGAGGTCCTTTCTGAGTCCTCCGTTACCGCTTAGGCGGCGATCTCCTCCCTTTTTTTTCTCCTCTTCCTTTCCGGGGGGAGGAGTTTTGTTTTTCTCTCCCCTTTGAGCCTCCCCCCCATAGCTGATCAGCAACCTCGGTTCGATGACATCGCTGAAGTGCGGCCAGAATATCCGGGCGTGATTCCGGAAGATGCCAGAGAAGAAGGGCTTTTTGTTGCCGTCTTTCAGCCGGTGAGCGGGGGATGTGTATCTTCTGCCCAGTGAATGGATCGATTCCGGTGTGATAGATACAGGTTGAGAGGCTTCCCGGAGTGGGGGTGAACTCCTGGACCTGTTCAACCTTGAGATGGTGGCGTTTAAGAAAAAGGGCGACCTCAATCATCGATTCGACGGTTGTTCCAGGGTGGGCGCTCATAAAATATGGGACAACCGCCCGTCGTAGACCGAGCCGGTCACAGGCCTTGCGAAAGGCGTCGAGAAAGGCGATGAAGGAGTCGGCGTTCGGTTTGTGCATGATAGCAGCGACCCCGGCGTCGATGGTCTCTGGGGCGACTTTGAGCAGCCCGCCGACATGGTGCGCGAGCAGGTCGGCAAAGTAGTCAGGTTGCTGTTGCAAAAGATCGGTGCGGATCCCCGAGGCGATGACCGCGTGTTTCACACCCTTTTGTGTCCTGACTTGTCGTAAGAGATCGACGCCCAAACGGTCGGAAGGATCGAAGTGTGGGCAGGGAGATGGAGTGAGGCAGCTGTTACGGCGGCACTCACGATCAGGGCGGCGGCAGCGTACCCCGAACATGTTGGCGGTCGGTCCGCCGAGGTCGGTTAGGGTGCCGCGAAAATCGGGGTGCTGACCTAGGCGTTTGATTTCGCCAAGGATCGATGAGATGCTGCGGGATTGAATCCTTTTTCCTTGATGGTGGCCGATGGCGCAGAAGGCGCATCCGCCAGCGCAGCCGCGATGGGTGGTCAGGGAAAAGCGGATCTGCTCGTAGGCCGGAATTCTCTCCCGATAGGTGGGGTGGGGTTGGCGAGTGAAAGGGAGAGCATAGATCGCATCCAGCTCTTCCTGCTCAAGTGGTGGCGACGGCGGTGCGACGACGACGTAGCGGTTGCCGTGGCGCTGCGCGAGGGTCGGACCGGTCAATGGTAAGTGCTGTTGCTCGGTGCAGAGGCGAAATGCTTTTGCATAGGCCGTACAGTTTTGCACGATCTCCTCGAATGAGGGGAGGATCGTGACCTTTTCAGGAAGGTCCGATGCGAGATGGGCTGTCCCTGGGATATCGGTCAGTGCCGAGAAGGGGGTGCCACATTGCAGACGGCGAACCACCTCTTTTAAGGATGCTTCTCCCATGCCGTAGATGAGCAGGTCAGCTTTGCTGTCGATAAGGATGGAGCGACGGACCTTATCGTCCCAATAGTCGTAGTGGGCAAATCGGCGCAAGCTTGCCTCGATGCCGCCGATAACGATCGGCAGACCGCGAAACGCCCCCTTGAGCGCAGCGGTATAGGCGATCACCGCCCGGTTGGGGCGGGCACCGGCTTTTCCTCCTGGGGTGTAGGCGTCGTCGCGGCGGATCTTGCGGGCCGCGGTGAAGTGGTTGACCATTGAGTCCATCGCCCCGGAGGAGAGGGCGGCAAAGAGGCGGGGACGCCCCATGACGCGGAACGTATCGGGGTTGCGCCAGTCGGGCTGGGCAATAATCCCGACCCGTAGTCCCTCGGCTTCGAGCAGTCGGGCGAGGAGGGGAACACCGAAGGCGGGGTGGTCAACGTAGGCGTCGCCGCTGATGAAGAGGACGTCAAGCTCGTCCCACCCCCGGGCTTGCATGGCGGCCTGGGTGGTGGGGAGAAAGCAGTCTCTGGAATCCGTCGAAGGTGGACAAGGCATGACGCCGAAGGCCTCGGCCTGTTAAGGGAAGAGCGGCAGGACGGTCAAGCCGGTTTTTTCGGGCAGACCGAGGAGGATGTTCATGTTCTGCACCGCCTGACCTGCTGCGCCTTTGACAAGGTTGTCGATGGCCGAAACCACGATGACCCGACCGGTACGGGGGTCACTCACCAGGCCGAGGTCGCAGAAGTTGCTCCCCCGTACGTAGGCGACATTGGGAAGGCTCCCTGCGGCATGAATACGCACGAAAAATTCGTCAGCGTAGAAAGTCTGATAGCGCTCAATCAGCTCCTTGGTTGTCGCAGGCTTAAGCAGCGTTGCGTAACAGGTCGAGAGGATACCCCGGTTAACAGGAAGGAGATGTGGCGTAAAATTGATCATCACCGACTCTCCCGCCAAGTCGCTGAGGGTCTGTTCGATCTCGGGAGTGTGGCGGTGGCTGGCGACCCCATAAGCCTTGAAACCTTCGTTGACCTCACAAAAGAGGCTGCCGACTTTGGCGTCGCGGCCGGCACCGCTGGTCCCTGACTTGCTGTCGATGATCAGGTTGGTCGGGTCGATCCATCCCTCTTGCAGCAACGGGGCAAGAGCAAGGGCGACACTGGTTGGATAGCAGCCGGGATTAGCGACCAGCCGGGCCTGAGCGATATTTTTCCGGTAGAGTTCCGGTAGGCCGTAGGGGGTCTCAGCAAGCAGTTCCGGGCTGGTGTGTTCCTGGTACCAGGCGGCATAGGTGGTCGCCTCTTTAAGGCGGTAGTCAGCGGAGAGGTCGACAACCTTCAGCCCCTTATCAAGTAAAGAGGGGATGACCTCCATTGCCGATTGGTGCGGGAGGGCAGTAAAAACGAGGTCGGCATTTTGAGCCAACACTTCGACGTCGAGTTCATCACAGACGCAGCTGCACTGGTCGAGGAGCGAAGGAAAGAGCGCTTCCACGTTTTCGCCGGCATTGCGCCGGGCCACACACGAGGTGATCTCGACGTCTGGATGCAGCAGCAGCAGTCGCAGCAGCTCGACGCCGGTGTAACCGCTTGCGCCGATAACGGCAATGCGTGTCATCTAGGACCTCCTTAAAACGGCAAAAGGGAAACCCGAAGGCTTCCCTTTTGCGTCTGTATCGTAACCGACTACGCCGGCTTGAGACATTAACGCTTGGAGAACTGGAAGCTGCGGCGGGCCGCGGCCTTACCGTACTTCTTACGTTCTTTGATACGGCTGTCACGGGTGATGAAGCCAGCCTTCTTGAGAGCCGCCCGCAGCTCGGGGTTCACCTCAAGGAGCGCTTTGGTGATGCCGTGCTTGATCGCACCGGCTTGACCCGAAGGGCCACCACCGCAGACATTGATGTCGATGTCGAATTTGCCGACGTTTTCTGTCAGCTCAAGGGGCTGGCGAATGACCATCTTGGAGGTCTCGCGCCCGAAATACTCGTCAATGGTGCGCTTGTTGATTGTAATCGCTCCGGTACCAGCTTTCATCCAGACACGGGCGATGGAAGTTTTTTTCTTACCAGTCGCGTAGAATCTCTGCTCGGCCATTCTTTTCTATCTCCTGGACGCAGTCTTAAAGAGTTCGTTTGATGGGCTGCTGAGCCGTATGCGGGTGGTCGGCACCTGCATAGACCTTCAGCTTTTTGAACATCTGACGCCCAAGCTTGTTTTTCGGCAACATCCCTTTAACCGCCTTGCGGATCAGGTCCTCGGGCTTCTTCTCGAGAAGCTTTTCGGCATTGGTCTCACGCAGGCCGCCGGGATAACGGCTGTGCTGATAATACATTTTATCCGCCATCTTCTTGCCAGTAAGGGCCACCTTGTCGGCGTTGAGGACGATGACGAAATCCCCGGTGTCGACACTAGGGGTGTAGATCGCTTTGTGCTTGCCGCGCAGGATGCGGGCGATCTCTGTGGCGGCGCGGCCGAGAATCTGACCTTCGAGATCGATTACGATCCAATCTCGTTTGATATCCGCCGATTTGGCAACTTGCGTACTCATGAATGTTCCTCTCTTATGAAAAACTGTGATGATACGGGGCTCACAGAAGACGTAACGCTAGCCGAATCACTCGGGGGTGTCAAGAAAATTTTTCTCTTTTTCTCCACCATCGTAAACGACCTCCATCAGACAGAGACCGCAGGCCGGGGCCGTCATGCCGGAACATGTCCGATCGCCGTTACGCAGCAGGCGTGCGATGTCGCCTACAGGGCGTTCGTTTCGACCGACCTCCACAAGGGTGCCGGTGAGGATGCGGACCATGTTGCGAAGAAAACCGCTGCCGCGGATATCAATATGAAGCAGATCCCCCTCTTCGCAGAGGTTGATGGAGTAGATTTCGCGGACGCTGGTTTTGGCATTGCAACCACTGCTGCGAAAGGCGGAGAAATCGTGGCGTCCCACCAGCTCGGCGGCGGCATGACGCATGGCGTCAAGGTCGAGGCTTTGCCGTAGATGCCAAGCGCGACGTCCGTTAAGGGGAGAGCGAATTTCGCCGCGGTAAATGGAATAGCGATACCATTTGCCGAGCGCCGAGTAACGGGCGTGAAAGCCGGGGGGGGCTTCGCTGACGTTCCGTATGGCAATGTCGTCGGGAAGGAAACGGTTCACTCCCTGGCAGAAGGCACGCAGCGGGATGCTGCTTTTGTCGCTAAAGTGAGCGACCATCCCCCGCGCATGAACTCCAGCGTCGGTGCGTCCGGAACTGTGCAGTCGGACCGGGGTGCCCACTATGCGTTCTAAAGCCGCCTCTACCACTCCCTGAATCGAGTCTCCGTTAGGCTGGATCTGCCAGCCGACATAGCAGCTACCGTCGTACTCAATGCTCAGGCGGATCAGGCGTTCCATGCCGGAATCCTTGTGTAGCAGTAAAAGAGAATGGCCAGCCCCATAAGGGCTAGCAGCGTCGCCCGGTCAGGGGGGAAGAGGGTGGGGAGGAGGGGCGCCGATTTTACCTTTTCCGAAGAGGTATTGAGGTCCTTTTTTGCCGCGATATCGACGTTGTCCGCAAGTTTAAGCAACAGGCCGGCGAGTTCTTCGCCGGCTTGTTGGCTGCGCTGGCTCCAGCTTTTGGCGGTCGAGGTCTTGTTGCGGCTCCAGTTGCGATAAGCGCTGAGACTCTCCTGTCGCAGGAGTGGCAGCAGCTGTAAAACGTCTCGGCTCAACTGCACCCCTTTGTGGACTGGGATGCCGAGTCGCTGCAAAGGGGCACCGAGGTGGCCAGCTGCGACTGTCAGGGTTTCAGGATCGCTGCTGCTGGTGATGAGGGTTGTAAAGAGCAGAGCCAATGACAGCTGCAGAGTGATAGTGATGCCGCCTATCAGGCCGTCGTGAGAGAGCCAGGCAAGTCCAAAGAGGGTACGGCCCGGGGTGAAAAAAAGATGCAGCAAAAGGGTTGCGAGTAGCAGCCAACGCAGACTGTGGATCTTTGCGATGAGAAGAGACCACGGTTTTTTTGCGAGACGCTGCAATAGAAGCAGGAACAGCCCTAGCAGGGCAAGTCGCCCTACGTCGTGAGCGGCAAAAGTCGCCGCGATGAGAAGAGGGATCGCCGCCAGCTTGAGTCGTGCATCCAAGCGGTGCAGGAACGTATCGGCCGGTGGAGACGCCGGTGCGCCAAAAAGACCGTTCATCTTTGAGTCAGGCGGAGGTGTTCTGTTCTGTTGCTGCGATGATCAGGCTGACAACAGCCTCGGCCTCGAGGCGCAAGTTGTCGGCGACGAGCCAGAGGCTCAAACCATGTTCAACGCTTGCATCGATTTTAGGTGCTGCAATGAGGACGTCATCGCTCCCCATGGCGTCAGCCGGGGTTGCCACGTCATCCGCGATACCAACCCCTTCGCAGGCCGCAAGGGCCGCTGACGTTGCCGCAAGTGTGATGGGGGCGGCGAATTCGACCTGTAGGGCTATGGCATGGCCATAGAAAAGAGGGGCTTGCACCTGCGTGAACGCGATGCCGAGGGAGGGACTTCCTAGGATCTGTCGCATCCCCTCACACCAGCTCTCTTCGCAAACGCTATTCTGGATGCAGTTAAAGGCGAGCTGACGGCTAAAGAGGGTAGCCGGGGCGGGGCGGCCGTTGAGCAGTTCCCCCGCTTCGCGCCGCAGCGCATCGATTCCCTCTTCGCCGTAAGTCGAGACCGCCTCAAAGGTACTGACGACAAGACGTTGTAGTGGCGCCAACTCCTGCAGGGGGCGAAGCACCCGTGCGAGCATCAGTTGAGTCGCAGTCGGCAGGAGTGAGAGGGTGGGGAGGGGGGCTCCAGGCTGGAGCGGGGCGAGAGGTAGGCTCGCATCATCGCGCCCGACGTTGCCGGTGTCGAGACAGACGGCTCCTGCTGCTGTCGCCAGCGGGATAAAGCGGCGGACGATATCCTCGGGGGCGGCGAAGACCGCAAGGTCGACCGTGTTCAGCGCTTCCTCTGTGAGAGGTTCAAGGAGCAGAGTATCGTCTTCGTCAGGCTCGCTCTCTTTTGAAGCGGCAAAAAGACGCAGGGTGAGAGCAAGGTTGTCGTTCGCCTCAAGGGTACGACGAATCTCTTCACCGAGCAGGGTTTCAGCGCCGACAAGGGCTACGGTCAGCAGGGACATGGTTACTCCAAGGCAAAAAGGGACGGGTGGCACAAGGGTTACCCCTTCGCCACCCGTAACGTGAGTGAAGGCCTTAAGTCAACAAGGGGGAACTACTGTTCGCGCAGCACCTGTAACATCCGCCGTAACGGCTCGGCCGCACCCCAAAGGAGTTGGTCGCCGCAGGTGAAAGCGGAGAGGTAGGTCGGCCCCATCTTCATCTTACGGACGCGCCCCACTGGAACACTCAAGGTGCCGGAGACCGCCGTCGGGGTTAGCTCGGCGAGGGAGTCGGCCTTGGTGTTGGGGATCAATTTCACCCAGGCGTTGTCGTTGGCGATCAGCGTTTCAATCTCGTCGATGGGGAGATCTTGGGTCAGCTTGATGGTCAGCGCCTGGCTGTGGCAACGCATCGCGCCGACGCGGACGCAGATGCCATCCACCGGGACAGGGTTGGTGGCGCCGAGGATCTTGTTGGTCTCGGCGTGTCCTTTCCACTCCTCGCGGCTCTGGCCATCCTCGACCTCGCGATCGATCCACGGCAAGAGGCTACCAGCGAGCGGATAGCCGAACTCCTGGGTGGGGAGGGTGCCGTCGCGCAGAGTCGTGGTCACCTTGGTGTCGATATCGAGGATCGCTGAGGCCGGATCCTTAAGCAGGTCAGCGACGGAGCCGTTAAGGGTTCCCATCTGGGCGAGAAGTTCGCGCATGTTGGGGGCGCCGGCGCCGCTGGCGGCCTGGTAGGTCATGGAGGTGATCCATTCGACCAGACCGTTGCGGAAGAGTCCGCCCAGTCCCATCAACATCAGGCTGACGGTGCAATTGCCGCCGATGAAATCCTTTTTTCCAGCCTTGATGGCGGCGTCGATGACGTCGCGGTTGATCGGGTCGAGGATGATGACCGCGTCCTGCTCCATTCGCAGGGAGCTTGCAGCGTCGATCCAGTAGCCCTGCCACCCCGCCTCGCGCAGCTTGGGGTGGACGGCCTTGGTGTAGTCCCCGCCCTGGCAGGTGATGATGACGTCGAGCTTTTTTAGCTCGTCGATATCGTCAGCCCGTTTCAGGGTTCCGGCATCGAGAGGGGCTGCTGCCCCGGCTTGAGAGGTGGAGAAAAAGACCGGCTCAATTCCTTCAAAGTCGTTCTCCTGCAGCATCCGCTGGAGGAGAACTGAGCCGACCATGCCACGCCAACCGACGAGACCGACGTTCATGAGATATATTCCTTTACGTTTCAAGTAGAGATGTTGTCGCCGTTGACAACCGGCGTTACAGCGCTGCGACGATGGCGTCACCCATCTCGGCGGTGTTGACCAACGTCTCCCCTTCTTTTTTCTGATGGATGTCGCCGGTACGGATGCCGTCGTTGAGGACTTTTTCTACCGCCTTGTCGATGGCGTCAGCTGCCTCGACCATGCCGAAGGAGTAGCGCAGCATCATCGACGCCGAAAGGATCTGTGCGATGGGGTTGGCAATCCCTTGTCCGGCGATGTCGGGGGCGCTGCCGCCGGAAGGTTCGTACATGCCGAAAGAGCCTTCGGCCAGGGAGGCTGAAGGGAGCATGCCGAGGGAGCCGGTGAGCATCGCTGCTTCGTCGGAGATGATATCGCCAAACATGTTGCCGCAGAGCATAACGTCGAACTGTTTCGGCCACTTGACCAACTGCATGGCCGCGTTGTCGACATACATGTGTGAGAGCTCAACGTCCGGGTATTCCTTGCCGATGCGCTCAACAACCTCGCGCCAGACCACCGAGGTGGAGAGGACATTTGCCTTGTCGATGGAGCAGACCTTGCCACCGCGTTTGCGGGCCGCCTCAAATGCGACGTGGCTGATCCGCTCGATCTCTCCTTCGGAGTACTTCATGGTGTCGAAGCCGGTGCGGTCCTTCCCTTCGCCTTCGATCCCCTTGGGCTCAGCAAAATAGATGCCGCCGGTCAGTTCACGCACCACCAGCAGGTCGAAGCCGCCCTCAATCACCTCTTCTTTTAGGCTCGAGGCGCCGGTCAGCGCCGGGAAGATGATTGCCGGACGCAGGTTGCAGAAGAGACCGAAGATCTTGCGCAGCGGCAGCAAGGCGCCGCGCTCGGGCTGCTCGTCAGGGGGGAGAGACTCCCACTTTGGGCCGCCGACCGAACCGAAGAGGATGGCGTCGCTCGCCTTGCAGATGTCGACGGTGGTCTGAGGTAGGGCCTTTCCCTCAAGGTCGATCCCGGCTCCGCCGACATTGGCGTGGGTCCGCTCAAATGTGACCTGGTACTTTTTCTCAATGGCGTCGAGCACTTTGAGGGCTTCGGCCATCACTTCCGGACCGATTCCATCACCGGGGAGAACTGCAATTTTGTGGGTCGTCGACATATCGGGCTCCTTCAGGCGAAAATCAACTCAAAAAAAGGTTTTGGGAGGGTAAACTCCCGGTAAAATCAATCTTTTTGGATATTGGGGATGAAACTATAGGAAGGGGGTAGTTCTTTGTCAAATCTTTTTTGGTATTGTCGCGGTGGTGTTGGAAAAGGTGTGTCTTGCTTGGCGCACAATGTGTGTCTTTCTTGGCTCTAGGGGTGGGTTTGGGCGATCACCCGGGGAATCCCGAGGGCGGCGTTGACGACTTGCAGGATCGCTTTGTCGGAGACTTCCGGCTTCCAGCCGACGGCGGTGATCTGACGTTGGATCTCTCTTGTTGGGTCGCTGATCTTTTTCTGATAGTCAGGATGGGCCTCGAGAAAAAGGGCGCCAGAGCGGATGCCGACCTTGTAGGGCTGGTAGACGATATGTACCGGAGTCCCTTTCTCGGCACCTGAGAAGATTTCGGCAACATCGTCATTGTAGAGACGGATGCAGCCGTGGCTGACTCTTCGGCCGACGCCGAACGGTTCGTTGGTGCCGTGGATGCCGATGCCGTTGTGACTGATTGCCATCCAGTAGTCACCCAGCGGGTTTTCAGGTCCCGGCGCCACGCGGCGCGGCAGTTTGCGCTCGCGGCGCAGGCGCGATGGGGGCGTCCACCACGGCTTTTTGATTTTGCTGCGGATGGAGAAGCGGCCCGTAGGGGTCTCGCTTTCGTCGCTGCCGATGCCGATGGGGTAAAGTGTAACCCGAAAGCCGGACTCTTTTGACAGCACATGGTAAAGACGCAGTTCGGCAAGGTTGATGGTGATGCCGGGAGAGGTTTCTTCGGGGAGGACGGCGAAGGTGGAGAGGATAGCTCGTGATCCTTCTGGGGGGAGCCACGGGTCGAGCTCCGGGTTTGCTTCCTGGACGGTTGCGAAGCCGAGACCTTCGTTGCGGGCCAATTCAACCAGCGACTCGCCCTTTGCGAGGGTCACGGCGCGATTCTCACCGATGATCAGACCGGGGGCGAGTTCTGTCAGGTCGCTGCTCCTTGCGACGGTTGCACCGGTGATGGTGAGAAAGAGCAGAAAAAGGATGAGGGTGTGATGCATGAGTCAGTGGCTCCGGGGCTGACTTCAGTTGCTGCCGTTGGAAGAGTGGCCTTTTTGGAGGCGCCGGATAATGCCCGCCTTTTCGAGTGCTAAGGTGGCGTGATGGGAGAGTTGGATGAGGAAGTTCATCTCCTGCTCGCCAAAAAAAACACGTTCGTTGCAGCCGCTCAAGACAAGGATGCCGATGATCTTCTCCTTAAGGTGCAGGGGGGCGGCCATAAGGCCGGCCGGGCAAAGGAGGTCGTGGCGTTCTGTTTCGGGTGCCATACTGCTAAGACGCTCGGGAAGGGCTCCACCGACCAAGACTGGTTTGCCGCGTCGGGCAATTTCGGTGGAGAGTCCGGCAGGGATGCGTTGGGCGTATTGGCGGCAGAGGTTGTTGTCAATTCCCTCACCAGCCTTGAGTGCAAGTTCCCCTGTGCTGCGATCGTAGAGGGCCAAAAATCCCCTTTGGGCACTGATCTCGCGCATTGCCGAAGAGAGAAGTTCGGTCAAGAGGTCTTCGATGTCGAGGGCCGCTGAGAGCCGTTCAATAGAGCTGTTTAGGGCTTGCATCATTTTTAGGGCTCGACGCAAGGAGCGGTTGTTCTTTTCGAGCTCACTGATCAGCTCTGCGTTTTCTTGGCGTAGTCGGATATGGCTGATCGCCCGGTCAACGGAGTTGTAAAGGATCTCCCCGGTGTCGACGGGGCGGACGATAAAGTCGTATGCTCCGTTGCGCAGCGCCTGCAGCAGATTGTAAGAGGAAGCGTTGTGGGTAATCAGGATCACTTCTGTGTCGGGGTGATGTTCGCGGGTTTGGCGCAAGAGGTAGAGCCCGCTCTTGCCGGGGAGTTCGGTTTCGGTCAAAACAAGAGAGACGTCGTGGTGGGAAAGAAGGTGTAGGGCGCCTTCACAGTCGGCGGCCTCAAGAACCTCAAAGGTCTTCTCTTTGAGCAGTTCAACGATGACCTGACGTCGTGAGTCAGCGTCATCGACGATGAGAATCGTCGGGGGTTGAGTCATTTGTGGAGCGCAGTCCTTTTCTGGTAGAGACGGGCAGGGCGTTCCGAACAATGTACAATTTCGAGAATGTTAGCAACATTCGGCTCTTGCGCCAAGACTAAAGTGGTTTTGGAGAAAAGGAGTGGATTGGTTCTTGTTGTGGAATGGGAGAGGGTGAGCCGTTGACAGGGGCAGAGGGTATGTCTAGAATGTTTCGGTGTTTTTAATCGATTGAAATCTTGTATACAACGCTTGGAGGTTGTCATGAAAAAAACGATGTTGGTGGTGGGAGTGTCGCTATCGTTGGCATTTGTTCTGGGAGGATGTTCAACTCAACTCTCACAAGCGGACCGCGATCTGATGAATCGGGCGATTGAGGCGAGCAAGTCCGCAAGTCAGTCAGCTCAAGACACGACCGCGGCAGCGGCGCGGGCCGAGCAGGCGATGAGTCGCAGTGAGGCGGCGGCCCAGAAGGGCAATGAGTTGTCGCCAGACGACAGGGCGCTTCTTGATCGTGCGGTTGATGCAGCCGAAAGGGCCGAGGCGGCGGCAGAAACAGCGGCGACGCAGGCGAGGCAGGCTGAGAAGGGCGCGTTAAAGGCCGAGAAGATATTCGAGGTTAAGCTCAAGAAATAGCGTCATTTTTTTCGTAATCTAAACGGGTGCTCCCTCTTCTGGTGCCGGATGAGGGGGCACCTTTTTGTTTCTGAGGGGAGGCATTTCTCCTTGTCAAGGTCGGTGCGCCATGGTATAGACAGGCGTTCTGTCAAAACACACGTCCTTTGACTTGTCTTCAGGTGTCTGTTGCTTCTCTGCAACGGGTCGAAGCGGGGGTGATGAGGGCGGAGGAAACCAACCAACGTAACAAGGAGAAAGAAACATGGCCCAGATTTCCATGAAGCAGATGCTCGAAGCCGGGGTTCACTTCGGCCACCAGACCAAACGCTGGAATCCCAAGATGAAGCCCTATATCTTTGGGGCGCGCAATGGCATCTACATTATTGACCTGCAGAAGACGGTGCGCTACTTCAAGTCAGCGTACAACTTCATCAGCGAGATGGTTCAGAACGGTGAGAAGATTCTTTTCGTCGGGACCAAAAAGCAGGCTCAGGACTCGATTATGGAGGAGGCGCTGCGCGCCAACCAGTATTTTGTCAATAATCGCTGGCTAGGTGGGATGATGACCAACTTCTCCACCATTAAGGGGAGTATTGATCGTCTTAAGAAGATCGAGGCGATGTCTCAGGACGGTACTTACCAGCTTATCACCAAAAAAGAGGCTCTTGAGCTTGATCGTGAGAAGGCGAAGCTTGAGAGGAGCCTCGGTGGTATTAAGGGGATGA
>PKUF01000011.1 GCA_002869635.1 Desulfuromonas sp.
CCACCACCCCCCCGGATCAAGCTAATAAAGCAGCATCGCCCGCTGCCAAAGAAGATCCCCTCGCCTCATGGAAACCGGCCTTTGATCCGAGCGGCGCCGAGTATGTCTATACCCTCTCTAACGTTGATCACCCCGCCATCGCCGGGATCGCTGTCGGCTACCACATCCGCGACGCGGTCTGGGAGCGCTCCGGCGGCCGCCTCTTCGTCGACTTTCGCCCTCTGGCCCAGCTCGGCGGTGAGAAGGATGTGATTAACAAACTCAAGCTCGGCGCGGTCCAGGGGATGCTCTGCTCTTCGGTGGCGGCTGTGAACATTGCCGACCGTCTCGGGATGGTCAACCTCCCCTTCGTCGTCGACTCTTATGAAAAACTTGAAGCATTTCGTAGCAACAAAAAGCTCTTCGACGCTTACGGCGCCACCGCTCTTGAGTCCGGAATTAAGGTGGTCGACTTTACCGGCTATGGCCAGTACGGCTGGGCCACCACGACCCCAGTCCAGAGCTTTGCTGACGCTCAGAAGGTCAATTTCCGCATTGCTCAGGCCCCGGTCAATGCCGATATCTACAAGGCCTGGGGGCTCAAGTTCACCGTTATGCCGTGGCCTGATGTACCACAGGCGTTGCAGACCGGAGTCATCGACGGACTTGACCACACTCCGATCGTCTGCAGTATCACCAAGAAGTTCGACGTCGCCAAGTATTTCACTCGCCTCGACTACACCCAAGGACTCTACATCCACCTTATGAACAAAGGGTGGTTCGATAAACTCCCCAACGATCTCCAATCGATCCTTATGGAGGTGATCGCCGAAGAGAGCGCCAAAGCCCGCGCCCTGACCCATATCCAACAGGATGAACAGATCGCCGCCGCCAGCGCCAAGGGGATCCGTTTCTACGAGCTCCCTGCCGCAGATCGGGCTGAGCTTGAGCGCCTCGCTGAGCCGGTTTACCAGAAGTGGGGAGAAAAGATCGGCCGCGACTTCCTGAGTCAGGTTCGCGACACCCTGTAAACTTCAACGAAACTCAAGTTTGACCACAAAAAACAAGGCGGCACCGTTCAATCATCGGACGGTGCCGCCTTGTTTTTTCACCTCAGAATCCTGTTTTAAACAATTTTCAACTGTATTACGATACGCTCGTTTACACCTTCAACTCGCTCGCACTCAAAGGAGAATACCAGGATGAAACGCCTATGGAGCCTTGCTCTGACCCTGATGCTGACCTTGGCGCTTGTCGCCTGCAAAAACGACGCGCCCCCCCCCTCTTCGAACGTCGAGAAGGCGGCGGCCGAGAAACCGGCTGAGCCGGCCAAGGCCGACCCGTTGGCGACCTGGAAACCGGCTTTTGATCCGAGCGGCGCCGAGTACACCTACCTCCTCTCCAACGTCTCACACCCTGGCATCGCCGGTGTTGGCGTCGGCTACAAGATCCGTGATGCGGTCTGGGAACGTTCCGGCGGTCGACTCTATGTCGATTTCCGGCCCCTCTCGCAACTCGGCGGCGAAAAGGATGTCATCAGCAAGCTCAAGCTCGGCGCCATCCACGGCATGATGAGCTCTTCGGTTGCTGCGGCCAATGTCGCCGATACCCTCGGGATCGTCAACCTCCCCTACGTCATCGACACCTTCGAGAAACTCGACATCTTCCGCAACACCCCCGAACTCTTTGAACCGTTCCAGAACGCGGCCCTTGAAGACGGGATTATGACCGTCGATATCACCGGCTACGGCCAGTACGGCTGGGCAAGTACCACCCCGGTCACCAATCTCGAAGAAGCGAAGTCGGTCAATTTCCGCATTGCCCAAGCGCCGGTCAATACCGACCTTTACAAGTCCTGGGACCTCAAATTCACCGTCATGCCGTGGCCCGATGTCCCGCAGGCGCTGCAGACCGGAGTCATCACCGGTCTCGACCACACCCCGACCGTCTGTAACATCACCAAAAAATTCGAAATTGCCAAGCATTTCACCCAAGTCAATTATGCCCAAGGACTCTTCGTCCACCTGATGAACAAAGCGTGGTTCGACAAACTCCCCGAAGATCTCCAAACCATCCTGATGGACGTCATCGCCGAAGAGAGCGCCAAAGGTCGTGCCGCAACCCGGGCGCAGCAGGAAGAGCAGATCGCCAAAGCGAAAGAGAACGGCGTGACCTTCTACCCCTTGAGCGACACCGACCGCAGCAAGCTGGTTGAGCTCTGTACCCCGGTCTACGCCACCTGGGGAGAGAAAATTGGTGCCGACTACCTCGATAAGGTCCGCAACGCCCTCAAATAACGGAACCACACATTAGATAAAAGAGCCGAAAGGGGTATCCCTTTCGGCTCTTTTCAGTCGTGGGAATGCTTTTGCAGTCAAATCGCCCTTATGCTAGGATGCATCGCTGTAATTATCACGTCTTTTCTCCTACGGATAGCTATGTTACGGACCTTCTTCAACCGGCTCGACCGGACGATCGGCTTTGTCGAAGAGTGGAGCCTGCTCTTGACCGTGAGCGTCGCTCTGCTTTCAGCTTTTGCCAACGTCTTTTTACGTAAGTTCACCTCGATCAACCTCTACTGGTCAGACGAAGTCGTGCGCAAGGTGATCTTCTTTTCGACCTACATCGGCTGTTGCGCCGCCATCCGCAACCGGGCTCTGATCCGCATTGACGCCCTCCCTCAGCTTTTTCCGGTCTTACGCAAGCCACTTAACTTTTTCAGCCACTGCGCCGTTCTCCTCTTCGCTGGACTGATGGTCTATCTCGGCAGCAGCATGACCTACGGTGTCTTTCATGACCAATACGCTCGCACCGCAACACTACAGATCCCCGAGTGGATTTTCTACGCTGTTCTCCCACTGATGGGTCTGATGATGTTCTTACGAACGCTGATGGTAATGGTGGACGACTGGCGCGGCTACGGTGCCGAGCAGGAGGGTTAAAGAACTATGGAAACCCATCACCTGCTAATTCTCGCCCTTCTCCTTGGCGGCCTCGCCTCGACGATTCCGGTCTTTATGGCACTCTTCTTCACCGGCATGGTCGGTCTGGTCTGGGTGGTCGGGGTTGATCCCAAAATCGTCATCGAGATCCTCTATCGCAGCATGGACAAGTTTGCCCTGATCGTGGTCCTCTTTTTTGTCCTCTGTGGCAACATCATGACCACCGGAAGCATCGTCCAGAAACTGATCAAAACCGCGAACACGATGGTCGGTTTCCTCCCCGGTGGCCTCGCCATGGCGGGGGTCCTCGCCTGTGGTTTTTTCGGCGCCATCTCCGGATCGACGGTGGCGACGGTGGTCGCCATCGGCGGCTTCATGATTCCGGCCTTGATCGAGAATGGCTACGACGAGTCGTTCAGCGTCGGCCTGATGACCACCGCACCGATCCTAGGGATCGTTATCCCCCCATCCATCTCGATGATCCTCTATTCGATGGTGAGCAACGACTCCCTCGAGGCGCTCTTTCTCACCGGCTTTATTCCCGGCATGCTAATTATGGGGGGGATGTCCGCTTACGCCTTTTTCTTCAGCAAAAAGAAGGGATACCCAACCCTTAACCGCCCCACCTTCAAAGAACTGGCAGCGGTTCTTAAGGAGAGTATATGGGCTCTGCTACTGCCGGTGATTATCTTCGGCGGGATCTACTCGGGCCTTTTTACCGCAAACGAGGCTGCGGTCGTCGCCTGTTTCTACGCCTTCTTTGTCGAAATCGCCATTCACGGCGATATGAAGGTTCGCGACATCAAGAAGGTGATCGTCTCCTCCTCGGTCACCTCGGCGACCCTGCTGGTCATCGTCGCTGGCGCCTCGGTCTTCGGTGACTATCTCACCTTTGAGCAAATCCCTGACAAAATCGCCTCGGCGGTCACCGCTAATATCCAGTCTCCCTGGGTCTTTCTTCTGGCGGTCAACGTGTTGTTGCTGGTGATCGGGATGTTCATGGATATCATCTCGGCCACCCTTATCCTCACCCCGATCTTTTTGCCGCTGCTCTCCCGCTTCGGTATCGATACCATGCATTTCGGCCTGTTGATGACGATCAACCTCGGGATCGGCTACTGCACTCCCCCCCTTGGGGTCTGCCTCTATATCACCGGGGCGGTGGTTGACCGCGACCTCCTTTATGTCACCCGTGCGGTCCTCCCGTTCTTCGTAATTCAGGTGATCATCCTTTTCATCCTCACTTATTGGTCCGATCTGGTTCTTCTGCTCCCCCGCCTGGTCTACGGTTACGGCGGCTGATTCGAGGTATCTATCATGACGACCCGCATCTTGCTTCCCCTTGACGATTCACCGACCGCTGACCGGACCATTCAGGAGTTGATCGCCCAACGTGAACGCTACCCGATCCCGATCACGGTGCTGCATGTGGTCAATACCGAACGTCTCACCTATCATGCAATTCCCGATTTCCAACTTGAGATGATTCGTGAAAAAGCGGCCAAAGCGGGGGAGCAGATGCTCACCTCACGCTGCCAAGAGCTGAGCGATGCGGGGCTGCAGGTGATTCCGCGCCTTGAGTTCGGCTCCCCCCGCCAGATCGTCTGCAAGGTCGCCAATGAGGAGAAGTTTGAACTCATTATCCTCGGCCGCCGCCGTGCCGGCGAGATCCGTGATGTCCTCTTCGGCTCTGTCTCCAACTATGCCCTACACCACGTCCACTGCCCCGTCCTTCTTTTCTAGCGAACCTCTGTGCCCCAGTTGATCTGACGGGGCTTGCATGCTACTTTTCGCCCCTTTTTCTTTTTCGGAGTTTCAATTATGAGTCGCGCCATCGGTCTCCTCTCTGGAGGTCTTGACAGCTCACTTGCCGCGCTGGCCTTAAAGCGTCAAGGTGTCGATGTCACCGGCCTCGCCTTTGTCACACCTTTTTTCGGTTCCGCCAACGCCGAACGTGCCGCCGAACTGATGCAGATCCCTCTGATCGTCGAGGTGATCTCGGAGGTCCATCTTGAGATGCTCAAGAACCCTCGTTACGGCTACGGCAAGAACATGAACCCCTGCATCGACTGCCACGCCCTCATGTTCCGCCTCGCTGGCGAGGTGATGGAACGAGATGGGTTCGATTTCCTCTTCTCCGGCGAGGTCCTTGGCCAGCGTCCCATGAGCCAGAACGCCAGCGCCCTGCAGGCGGTCGCCAAGCATTCCGGCTACCCTAAGCGGATCCTGCGTCCTCTAAGCGCCAAGCTTCTGCCGATCACTCCGATGGAGGAAGAAGGCTTGGTCAAACGCGAGGAGCTTCTCGATATTCAGGGACGATCCCGACGGCGGCAGCAGGAGCTCGCCAAAGAGTGGCAGCTCACCGACTACCCCTCTTCCGGCGGCGGTTGTCTGCTCACCGAGAAGTCCTTCTCCGGGCGCCTACGTGATCTGCTCAGCGACAACCCCGAGGCGTCAGTGCGCGACATTGAACTGCTCAAGCTCGGGCGTCAGTTCCGTCTCGGCCCCGCCGTCAAGCTGGTCTTGGGGCGCAACCGCAGCGACAACGAGGCGCTGCAACGCTTTGCCGACCCGAGCGACTATCTTCTACGAGCGCATGGGTACAGCGGACCCTTGGGGATCGTCACTGGCACCGCCAGCGATGAGCAGCTTAAAACCGCCTCTGCGATTGTCGCCACCTACGGCAAAGGGGCAGAGGCAAGCGAGGTCGAGATTCAGATTCGCCAGGGGGATGCTGTGAATCGGTTGACAGTTCCACCACTGCCGCGCGACACGGCCTCTACCCTGCAGATTTTCTAGACATAGAAAGGGCCGACACACCGTGTGCCGGCCCTTTTTACCATTTACTCCCCCCTACTTACTCTCCCAGAACCTCCGTCACCGGTAGCGCCAGGCGAAAACCGACCATCCCAATTAGGTTCCATGTCGGCTTATAGCCAGCACGCGCAGTCGTTCTGACATTTTCTATGGTCCCTTTAAACCAGCCACTACGTACAACTTTTTTTGTTCCATCAACCGGTCCTTGCGGATTGTCTCTTGGACTGTCCGTGTAGTAGGGGTAGTCTTCTCCGGTTACATAGGTCGAATCATACCAGTCTTGTATCCACTCATAGACATTTCCACTCATGTCATACAATCCAAGACCATTCGGAAACAACTCACCTACGGGATGACTGTTACTCCCTTTAAACCAAGCAAAATTGGCGACTTCGTCTTCAAACCCACTTAAAAACCACTGCTCAGGGTCCAGGTCAGCGGCCTCCCATTCGGCGGTCGTCGGCACCCAGTTGCTCCCGGACCAAACCTCCTCTTTGCCGCCACTACGGGCTGCATATTCCCACTCGGCTTCAGTGGGAAGTCGGTAGCTCAAACCCGTACCTCCTGTGAGTTCAGCAATATACCCAATAGCATCATCCCAACTGACATTTTCAACGGGATACAATCCACCGGGGGGCAACTCTGTCACATCGTCAACTTTCGAAGGATTATTTCCTTCTCCCATAAGACTGACCCATTCCCCCTGCGTCACCTCAAAAGTTCCCATGTAAAAACTGTCGACGCAAACCTCATGCTCTGGCTTTTCGTTAGGATAAGGGATGCTTGTCGCATCTCCCATTGTAAAACATCCCCCCGGCACGAGGGTGAAATGCATTCCCGTTGTGCTGTCTGTGTAGGTTGTCGGAAGAGTCTCTGTGCGAATGACCGATTCATCAAAGTATTCATCGCCCCCGTCATTCATGGTGAGCTTAAGGCGGTAGGTCCCGTCAATATCGCTGGTAAAGTCCGTTCGAGCAGTGTTTGTGGCGGAAAGAACTGCCGCGCTGCCGGCAGGTTTCTCGATAATCTCCCAGCTGTAGTTCAGCGGAGTGCCGTCACTGAGGGTGGCCGAGATTGCATCGAGCTGAACCAGACTACCTGTATTGTAGAAGTGATCACCACCGGCATCGGCAACAACCGTATTGAGCGTAATCGCTCCAAGGCTAGTCACCATACCTTCGGTGATCTCAATCCCCTCCACCGTCGCTTCGTAATAACCCCGCCCGTCGAGACGGTTCAGCAGAAGGCTCAGGGTTCGGTTGCTTCCGGCACTCGCCGGAAGCACCAGATCCCCTTCGGCCTCAAGAGCCAGAACGGTCTCTACCCCGTCGGCAAGCAGGGTGGCCTGCAGGAGATCAAGCTCGTCAGCCGCCACCGAGGCGGTCGCCGGATAGGTCAAGGAGAACGACAACTGTGTCGCAGATGTTCCGTCACCGCTGCCACCGCCACAGCCACTGAGTCCGAACGGCAGAAGAACAACGATAAGAACCCTCAAAACCCATTTCACATGAAAGGACATAGAACCCCCTATCCCCCCTGGTTGACATCCTCTCCTGAACAGAAATTCACAAGGGGACATTCCGCACACTGCGGCTTACGCTTCAAACAATATCGTTTACACTGTTCGACTATCAGTGCATGGTACTCGTTGAAAAACGTCGTCTCTGACGGCAAATGCTGCATGAAGAGTGCTTGGGTCTCGTCGTAGCCCGCATCTGCATCGAGGAGCCCCACCCTGGAAAACAATCGCCGAGTGTAGGCATCGACGACGAAAGTCGGAAACCCTCCGGCATAAAGAAGGATCGCATCCGCCGTCTCCGGCCCAACCCCTTCAAGCGCGAGAAGATCCTGGCGAGCCCGACTCAATGGCGGCGCCAGCAGCTGGGTGAGTTCTCCCCCATAGCGGGTCTCTAGCGAGTCCAACAATCCGTGCAGCCGCCGCGCCTTTTGGCGAAAAAACCCTGCCGGGCGGATCGCCTCTTCGAGCTGTGAGTGTGACAAAGCTTCCAGACCCTTCGGGGTCAGGTCGTTACGGCGACGTAGCTCGGCGATGGCGAGCTCAACATTCTCCCAGCGCGTGTTCTGGGTCAGTATCGCCCCGACGACCACCTCAAAAGGGGAATTGGCCGGCCACCAGTCTTGCGGCCCGAAATGCTCGAAGAGCTGTGTGTAGATCTTTAGCAACCGCTCTTTCACGCCCTTACCCTTCAAGAGACTCGAGCAGAAACTGGGCTGTGACCTTGGCGCCGTTTGTTGCCAAAGACCCTTCCGGTACCGGAAGGGTCAAAAGCTGATCAAGCAAAGGGAACCATGCCCCTTGTCGCAAGTCCTCGTTTTCAATAAAAAGGGATCGCGCGTAACGCTCTAACCCTTCAATCAATAGAGGTTCTTCGCGAAAATCACCGCGAGAAGTATAAAGTACAGCTGTCTTGTTGGCAATACATTCTGAGATAATCCCGTATCCTGGCTTGGTAATCACCACATCGGCGGCCGCCACCAGATCAGGATAGGCAAACTCACCAACCGCGAGTTGTCTGACATTGTCAACTCCTGCCCCAATCGCCCTCTCGGAGAGAAAGAGCCAGTCTTTTCGTCGGGCCAATGGCGCAAGATTGATTTTATCAAGACCGAAACCTCCAAAGGAGATCAGCCCGAGTCGCACCTCTTCATCAACGCCAAGGCGGCTCCGAATCACATCGGGCGACGTCTCGGCACATCGTGCAACCAACGGTAGTTCGTGGACCATTTCAGGGTGAGGAAACACACCATGAAATGGCAAGCGTAACATTGCAGTCGCACACGAATAATCTTCACGAAATACTTTTGCGATCTCGGTAAACTCCGGATGCTGCTTGACCATCCCCGCGTAAATCCAATCCCAAGTGAAATTGGCAATCCCCAAAGCAGGAATCCCAGCATCATGAGCGGCCCGTAACGGCACTGCCGGGATATCGGCCGCTACCAATGTAACCCCACTGGCCAGCAAATCATCTCGCTCCTGTCGCAGTAGATCTGTTCGTTCGGCCAAGAGCGACTGACACGCCCACAAGGTCTGATCGGCATCGATGTCGAGGCTGTCGCGCTGAATCACACCGAGATCAAAGGACAGAGAGCGGATCGGCACCGTCGACGGCAGCTGCTGGCGGAGAAACCACGGCGGGGCAGTGGTGCAAACCTCAATTACGACCTGCAGACAAAACTCTCTCAGGTGTTGCAAAATCAGACAGGAACGACTGACGTGTCCCAAACCGTGACCGGTTATGTAATAGCGCAGCTTCATTGGTTAACACTCTTTATATGAGATGTCGCCGGGCACGCCCAAGGACCATGACTCCGACCTCTGCGGCTCCGCCTCTTCGCAACAAACGAGCACATTCTTGCGCGGTGGCTCCGGTGGTCATCACATCGTCGATCAAAACCAATCTCTCACCACACCGTACTTTTTCCTCTAGAGCAAATGCCCTTTTGAGGTTTTGGTGTCGATTTTCGGCGCTCAGCCCCTGTTGCGCTGGCGTTTCTTGCGTTCGCCGCAGGAGTCTTGTTGCCACCGGAACCTTGAGGCTACGCCCGAGCTCATGCGCAAGGAGCAATGCCTGATTGCAGCCACGCTGTCGTAACCGCTTCGGATGCAACGGCACCGGAACAAGGCGATCAGGATGAAACGACGAGGATGTTTGTTCCCACGCAGACAACAGCTGCCGCGCGAGTGGACGATCAAGGTCGATCCGTCCTTCAAACTTGAAGAGGTGAATAGCGTGCCGCAGACTCCCCTCGTAAAGACCAGCGGCCTCTGTCCAGTCATAAGCGGGCGGGTCGCTCAGACAATCACCACAGAGATGGGGTATTGTTGCACTCTCGGCAAATGGCAGGGCACAGCGGGGACAATGTACTGGGAGAGGGCGAAATCCGGCAAGGCAATCAGAACAGAAAGACGACGAAACCGCCGGCATCTCGCAAAGGAGACAGCGCGGCGGCAACAGAAGATCGCAAAGGGAGCGTAGGGAGCGATGCACCATCCCCCTCGCCGCCACAAACATTACGCCTTGAGCAGGCTCTCTCCCGTCATGCTCTCTGGAATCTCAATCCCGAGCAGAGAGAGGAGAGTCGGCGCGATATCAGCAAGAATACCTTCTCGCAAAGGCCCGTCGGTTGAGGTTGGATCAACGTAAATCAGTGGTACCGGGTTGGTGGTGTGAGCGGTATGGGGCCCCCCTTTAGCATCCTGCATCTGCTCGCAATTGCCATGATCGGCGGTAATCAGCAGGCTCCCTCCAGCGTTGACAACTGCGTCAACGACCTTACCGACACAACAGTCAACGGTCTCCATGGCGGTAATCGCCGCCGGGAGAACCCCCGTGTGACCGACCATATCAGGATTGGCAAAATTGACGATGATCAGATCGTAGTTGCCGGACTCAACCCGAGCCACCGTCTCATCTGCCACAGCCTCGGCACTCATCGCCGGCTTGAGGTCATAGGTTGCGACCTCTTTCGGAGATGGAACCAGCACCCGATCCTCTCCTGTGAAAGGAGTTTCGTTGCCACCATTAAAAAAGAAGGTGACGTGAGCATACTTTTCGGTTTCAGCGATGCGCAGTTGGGTTTTGCCGTGACCTGCCACGACCTCTCCGAGCAGGTCGGGAAGCCCCTCCGCCTGATAGGCAACCGGCAAACCGAAGCTCTCGTCATATTCGGTGAGGCAAACGTAGTCAGCAAGCTGAGGGATGGAGGCACGGCCAAAACCGTCAAATTCAGCAAAGGTCAAGGCGCGGGTAATCTCCCGTGCCCGGTCAGCACGAAAGTTAAAGAAGATGACCGCATCGCCATCAGCGATGCGGTTGTTGTGCCCATCGGCGATCACCCACGGTTCAACGAACTCGTCAGTGATCCCGTCGGCGTAAGAGGCATCAATCGCCTCGCTGCTGCTGGCGGCGCTCTTCCCCTCTCCGCCGACCAGCGCCTTATAGGCCCTCTCGACCCGGTCCCAACGGTTGTCACGATCCATGGCGTAGAAACGCCCGGTCACCGTCGCCACCCGGCCCCGGCCGATGCTCTTAAGCTCATCTTCAAGCTCTTTGAGGTAGCCTGCACCGCTCTTGGGTGGAGTGTCACGCCCATCGAGGAAAGGGTGGATGCAGATCTCTTCAATCCCCTGCTGCTTCGCCAACTCAACCAGCGCGTAAAGATGGGAGTTGTGGGAGTGAACCCCGCCGTCGGAGAGAAGTCCGAGAAGGTGCAACTTCCCTTTCGTCGCACGAATCTTCTTCAACACTGCCAACAAGACCGGGTTGGTAAAGAAATCCCCGTCGGCGATGCTCTTGGTGATGCGGGTCAGATCCTGATAGACGATCCGTCCCGCTCCAAGATTGAGATGCCCGACCTCTGAATTCCCCATCTGGCCGTCGGGAAGCCCGACGCTGCCGCCGGAGGCTCCGAGACGGGTTGAATTGTAACTCTGAAACAGGGCATCAAGGCGGGGGGTCTGGGCGAGGCAGACCGCGTTATGGTCACATTCAGGCCGCAATCCCCAGCCATCGAGAATGACCAGAGCGATCGGACGCCTTACGCCTGCTTCCATGCTTCACGCTCCCCGTGGTGAATGGCCCGCAGCTCCATCGGTTTCGCCTGCTGAATGGTCTGGCGATCGGCGAGGCTGAAACTTCCCCAGGCCCCGCAGGAGGGGCAACGACTCTGCCACTCCGCCACCTCTTCGTCACAGCTGTCACAGACATAGCCAAGAACAAGGCGGGCGTTGACTCCGAGTGCCTTTTTGTATTCGCGAATCGCATCGTCATGACGGTGCCGCCGACGGTGTCCTTCGGCGAGAAGAAGGTGGAGCTGAGGCGTATCGATCCCCGCCCCTTCAAGACTCTGCAGGTGCTCCATCGCCTCTTCGACCATTTCGAGGCGAAGACAGAACTTACCGAAGAAGAAGCGTAAGAGAAGATCATCGGGCCGCTTGGCGCTGTTATCCCGATAGAATGCAAGGAGAGACTCCGGATCCTCGGCTCCCATACAGAGATCTTCGAGACGGGCAAGAAAGACACTCTTACCGAGGGTATTGTACGCCTCCTGCCAGATTTTTATCGCCTCTTCGAGCTTCTGCGACGCCTGCAGGGCATCTCCGAGGGAAACTCGACCAGGCACAAAGTCGGGCGCCTGCTTGACGATTTCGCGTAAAGAAGAGATCGCCTTTTCTTTCTCTCCGTTATCGAGTGCGATGCGCGCCACTTCATAACGAAGATGAAAGAGGATCTTGTTTTCCTGCTCCTGACGATCGTTGCCGGAGACCTTCAAGACTTGCTTCTGGACCTCAAGGGCCTCGCTCCACGCTTCCTGAACCATCTTTAGATCACGCAGACTGCGCAACGCTTTACGATTCCCCGGATCGAGGGCGAGAATGTCGCGATAGGTCTGCTCAGCATTCCCCTGCTCGCCCGCCTCATCATAAGTGGTGGCAAGCTTGAAAAGAAGCTCAAGACTCTTGCCATCGATCTCCCTCGCTTTACGCAGCAGCGCCAGAGATTCGGCAGGGTTCCCCTCCTGCAACGGCACATTGGCCAGAGCAAGGTAGATATCGACACGGCTTGGATCCTTATCGAGGGCACGCCTTAACATTTTCTGCGCCTGCTTCAAATCTCCCGAGAGGAGGCGACTGATCCCTTCACGATAATTGGCCTGAACCTCTTTGCCCCGCTTCCCTTGACGTTCACTGCGCCACCCTTTGACGATCCGCCCGAAACTACCGTAAAGGTGGGCAAGAAAACCGAGCAGCAATCCGGCAGCAAGCGCCCCGACAAGAACCATCGCCACCGAAGAGGTGAAACTCTCGTTCGGCAGATAGAAGACGGTTAACTCCTGAGGATTGAGCCAAGAGAAGGTAAGAAAAGAGATAAGGAGGAGGATGATCAGCAAAAAGAACGACATGATCGTCATGGAATGACTCCTGAGCGGAAGAGAGAGCGACTATTCGCCGAACTTTTCAACCTCGGTCTTACAGTCAATACAGAAACGGGAGAAGGGTCGAACCTCCATGCGGCGTGGCGCAATCTCTTCTTCGCAGCGGGCACAGACACCGTACTCCCCTTGCGTCATCCTCTCAAGAGCGGCGTCGATATCTTCAAGCCGCTGCCGCTGTACCTCACCGAGATTAAGTAACACATCACGGTTGTAGGTGTTGGAGGACATATCACCGATGTCGGGGACTCCGTCCTGACCGATCTCACGCGATTCGGCCCGCGAAAAGAGAACCTCCTGCAAAACCTCATCACGCATGGCAAGCAGTTTCGTGCGGGCCTGTTCTAACTCTTCTGGGGTCATCGTATCTTCCTTCGTACCGTAAGAATCAGCGATTATGGTAAGGCTCGTTGCGAATAATGGTCAGTCCGCGATAGATCTGTTCACAAAGTAGCAATCTTGCCATCTGGTGGGTCAGGGTCATCCGTGAAAGCGACAACAGCTTGCCGCGTTTTTTGACAGCGTCACTTAGACCGTAGGCGCCACCGATCACAAAGGCGAGCTCTTGGGTGCCGTTAAGCATCCGGTTCTCTAGAAGCTGTGCCAACTCTTCCGAGCTACATCCCTTGCCGTTTTCATCAAGGACCAGCAACGGAACATCGCTTCCGAGGCGCTGAAGCAGGCGTTCCCCTTCGCCGTCGCGCACCTGGCGGGGATCACCTTTCTTCCCCCCCTTTTCCTCCTTAAGTTCCACCACGTTCAGCGGCAAATAACGACGGATCCGTGCCTGATAGTCTTCCGCCCCATCACGCAACCAAGGGGACGAAAGCTTTCCAACACAGAGCAGGGTCAGCTTCACCCGACCGACGACTCTTCAGGGAGTTCAAGCCGCGGTGCCTCACTCCAGAGTCCGTCGAGATCGTAGAACTCACGGACCGACGGCTGGAAAACATGCATCATGACATCTCCATAGTCGAGCAACACCCAGCGTCCCTCATTTTCGCCCTCGATCCCCAGAGGCATCTCCCCCAGCTTTTTGAGTCCAAGACGGACCGCCTCACTGATCGCCTGAACCTGACGATCCGAGTTACCACTGGCAAAAACAAGGTAATCGGTAAGAGACGAAATCCCGGTGACATCAAGAATTTTGACGTCGAACGCTTTCTTGTCGAGAGCGAAGGTAGCGCACTGCAGCGCCTGTTCTTTAGCGAGCACGTTCGGATGAGCCTTTCCCGGCCCGGTAGAGGCCGTGGCGGTCGATGTAGGCCTCGACGACAGGAGGCAAAAGATACCGCGCGGATCGCTCACATGCAATGAGCTGGCGGATCTGGGTGGATGAGATATCGAGATAGGTCTCGCAAAGAAAAAAGACCTTATATCCGCTAACATGGCGGTATGCTACCGCCGCATGATCATAACAGAACTCCCCCTGCATGGCAACCGGAAGCGGGTTGTCGGCAGGGGGAGCTTCGACTCCAGGGCGGCGCAGAACCACAAGATGGGCCAGAGAAAAGAGGCGACGATACTCCCTCCAGGTCTCGATATCGCAAAAGGAGTCCATCCCCATGATAAAGAACGGTTCAATCCCCGGCTCTTCACGGTGAAGGATCTCAAGAGTGTGCACAGAGAAACTCTTCCCTTCACGCCGCCCCTCAAGATCGGTGACGGCAAAGGTGGGGTTGCCAGCGATCGCCTCTCGCACCATCGCTAGTCGCTGGGCAAAAGGGACGTCACCGGCGAGCTTCTTGTGAGGCGGGGTCGCCGTCGGCATAAAAAGGATGCGATCGAGGGCGCAGGTCTCCCTCACCTCTTCGGCCATGCGTAAATGCCCGAAGTGGATCGGATTGAAGGTGCCACCAAAGATCCCGATACGCATGCTGTCCCGTCAAGAATGAGTTGACATCACACCAGCTCGCCTTATTCCCGGATCTGACCTTCGCCAAAAACAACGAATTTGCGGGTGGTCAGATCCTCAAGCCCCATCGGCCCAAAGGAATGAAGCTTGGTGGTTGAGATCCCGATCTCGGCGCCAAGGCCAAGCTGGTTGCCGTCGGAAAAGCGCGTCGAGGCGTTAACCATGACCACGCTCGAATTAACCAATTGCATGAAACGCTGACTGTTGGCGTAGCTACTCGTCACAATCGTCTCGGTATGGAGAGATCCGAAGCGGTCGATATGGGCCACCGCTGCGTCAAGATCAGCCACCACCTTGATCGCAAGACGTAAATCAAGATACTCCTCTGGCCAATCCTCCTCCTTCGCTGCGGTCATTCCCGAAACCAAAGCACAACATTCCGGGCAACCGCGCAACTCCACCCCCTTTGTTTGCATCGCAGCAGCGATCCGCGGGACAAAGCTTTTGGCGATATCTTCATGTACCAAAAGCGTCTCCATGGCGTTGCAAACCCCGGGTCGCTGCACCTTGGCATTGAGACTGATTCGCTCGGCCATCTCTTCATCAGCGCTGGCATCGACAAAAACGTGGCAGACCCCTTTATAATGCTTGATCACCGGAATACGCGAATTCTCGACGACAAAGCGGATCAGCCCTTCGCCTCCCCGGGGGATGATCAGGTCGATCTCCTCCTCGAGTTTGAGTAGCTCGAGAATCGCCGCCCTCTCGGTCGTCTCGACCACTTGCAGTGCCGCTTCAGGAATATCGAGGCGCTGCAGCTCTTTTTTGAGGATAGCGCCGATCGCCAAATTGCTGTGAATCGCCTCGGAACCGCCACGCAGGATGACGGCGTTGCCACTTTTGAGGCAAAGACCTGCGGCATCTGCGGTGACGTTGGGACGCGACTCGTAGACGATACCGATCACCCCAAGGGGAATACGCATCCGACCGACCTGTAGACCGTTGGGGCGGCGCCATTGGGCCGACATCTCACCGACCGGATCAGGAAGAGTGGCGACTTCACGCAAGCCATCGGCCATCGCTGCAATCCGTTTGTCATCCAGCGCCAGACGATCAAGCATCGCCGGGGCAAGACCACGCTCACGTCCGGCCGCCAGATCCTTTTTGTTGGCTTCCTGCAACTCGGGAGCCGCCGCAACCAGAGCATCGGCCATATTGCAGAGCAACTCGTTTTTGATGTTGGTCGACAGACCGGCCATGGTACGGGCAGCGGCCTTCGCCGCGCTTGCTAAACTTTTCATTTCAGTTGCCAGACTCATCCTCTCCTCCTTCTTCTCATCTACTTTTTCAGGACAAGGTTATCGCGATGAATCACCTCGTCGCCGTATTTGTAACCGAGAATCGATTCAATTTCGTGACTCTTTTTTCCCATGATCTGCAGCAGTTCGGCCAGCGCATAGTTGATAACCCCCTTGCCGTATTCACGCCCTTCAAGATCACAGAGTCGCACCGCATCCCCCCGATCGAAACCTCCCTCGACCCCTTTAATCCCGGACGGGAGAAGACTTTTCCCTTTCTCCAGCACGGCACAGACCGCCCCGGCGTCGAGAAAGAGTTTCCCTCGCGGTTTCTTCGAAAAAGCGATCCAGTGTTTCTTCGCCGCCATCCGACAACTCGCCGGTAAAAAGTAGGTTCCGATCTCTTCTCCGTCAAGAAGACGCTGCAGCACGTTCGGCGTCCGGCCGTTGATGATCACCGTTCCGACACCAAACAGGGTCGCCCGCTTAGCCGCTTTGACTTTTGTTCCCATGCCACCGGTCCCGACGCTACTGCTGCTATCACCGGCGATTCCCTCGATCTCCTCGGTCACCCTCTCGACCAGAGGGATCAACTGAGCTGCTGGATTCTCCGCGGGATGACTATCATAAAGTCCATCCACATCTGAGAGGATGACCAGTAGATGCGCTTCAACCAAACTTGTCACCAAAGCCGAGAGATTGTCATTATCACCAAAGCGGATCTCGTCGACCACCACCGTGTCATTTTCGTTAATCACCGGCAGCACACCGTGATCAAGCAGGGTCATCAGGGTGTTACGCGCATTGAGGTAGCGTCGGCGATTAGCGAGGTCATCCCGAGTCAGGAGAACCTGGGCAACCACCTGATTATGCGGGATAAACGCTTCTTTATAGGCGCGCATAAGGCGGCTCTGGCCGATGGCGGCGGCCGCCTGTTTAAGGGGGATGGTGGGGGGGCGCCCGTCAATGCCGAGGGCGTTTTTTCCGGCCGCGACAGCACCGGAGGAGACGAGGATCACTTCGTAACCCCGTTGTCGCAAAGCCGCAACATCGGCGGCCAGCTGACGTATCCTCTCGACGTCGAGCCCCTGTTCGTCAGAAACGACGCGGCTGCCGATCTTGACCACGATCCGCTTGACAGCTGTAAAGAGTTGACGGCGCATTATCGTCCTTGACGCCTTGGCGTCGTTAGGGTGAAACCTCGTCCGTACCGTCATCACTTTCATGACGACGGGCATCGATCAGAGAACCGATACGATGAACCAGTGGCTCAAGTCCATCACGTGTTACGGCCGAGAGGGTGAAAACCTCGTGTCCCATCGCTTCGAAGAGGGGGATGATCTCTTCGGCCCGCTCGCGCACTTCGGTAATGTCCATTTTGCTGAGAACCACGATCTGCGGCTTGCCCGCAAGCTCTGGACTATGCTCCATCAGCTCGTGATTGATCATCTTGAAATTTTCGAGGGGGTCACCTGGTTGCAGATCGGAAAGATCGACAAGGTGGAGAAAGAGGTCGGTTCGCTCGACGTGTCGGAGAAAACGGGTTCCAAGACCTTGCCCTTCACTCGCCCCTTCGATAATTCCTGGAATATCCGCCATGACGAAGCTGCGATAGCCACCGTATCTCACCACTCCAAGATTAGGAACAAGCGTGGTGAAAGGGTAGTCGGCAATCTTAGGTCGTGCCGCCGAAACCGATGAGATCAGGGTTGATTTGCCGGCGTTGGGAAGTCCGACCAAACCGACATCAGCCAACAGCTTGAGTTCGAGTCGCAGCCAACGCTCGTCCCCTTCGATTCCCGGCTGAGCGTGGCGCGGCGCACGGTTGGTGCTGCTGGCAAAACGTGCATTACCCCGTCCCCCCATTCCGCCGCGCATCAAGACCAGGCTGGCGTCTTTGGCGGTCAGATCAGCAAGTTGCTCCCCCGTCTCGGCATCGAAGATCAAGGTTCCCGGCGGCACGATCAATCGGAGATCCTCACCGGAGCGTCCGTGACAATTCTTCCCCATTCCGGGACGACCATTGCCGGCCCGATGATGCGGCTTGTAGCGAAAATCAAGAAGGGTTCCAAGTCCAGGATCGACAGCAACGATAACGTCCCCGCCCTTGCCGCCGTCTCCTCCATCGGGCCCCCCCATAGGGATATACTTCTCTCGGCGAAAAGAGACACAGCCACGCCCACCGTCGCCGGAACGGACATTGATTTTCACTTCATCGACAAACTTCATCTTCTGGCCTCTGGGGGTAACGCCCCCAAGTAAAAAAGCCCGAAGTCCGCAATGCGAACCTCGGGCTTTGGAGTCTCCTGGCCGTCTTTCGACGCCGCCCGGATCCTAGTCGGCGTAGATGCTGACTTTCTTGCGGGTTTTATCCTTACGCTCAAAAGTCACCACCCCATCGATCAGGGCGTAGAGCGTATAGTCTTTGCCGCAGCCGACATTGTTCCCTGGGTGGAAGGTGGTTCCGCGCTGACGCACGATAATCGACCCGGCGGTGACTTTCTCACCCCCGAAGCGCTTGACGCCGAGACGCTTTCCAACGCTGTCGCGCCCGTTTCTTGAGCTGCCAACGCCTTTTTTGTGTGCCATGGTTCTTCTCCTTAAGCCTCGATGCCCGTAATCTTCAGGCGGGTAATGGGCTGACGGTGTCCATAGGTCTTGCGATAGCCTTTGCGCCGCTTGGAATGGAAGACAAGGATCTTGCGATCTTTATCTTGCTCGACAATCTGCGCTTTGACTTTCGCGCCAGGCAGAAGAGGTGTCCCGATTTTAACCTCTTCACCGCCAACCATGAGGACCTCGCCAAGCTCGATGGCTTCACCCACCGCGCCTTCGATTTTATCGACCTTCAACAGGTCACCTTCGGAAACTTTGTACTGTTTTCCCCCGGTCTTGATCACCGCGTACATACAATTCACCCCACTTTCGAGTTTAGTTTTTCAGAATTACGGACTATAAATCTCTGCACAACCCCTGTCAAGCATAAAAATTGTTAACCAACAATGATTTCGAACTGTTCTTGATGAAAACCGGGTCGGGCATTGATAGCGATCTGTTTTTCGAAGCGCCGCTCGAGCTCTTCGATGCCGTAACGCTCCTCGTCGTAAAGCAGGGCTGCGATGTCGGGATGAACAAAGAGGGTGAGACGATATCCGGGAATATCGCGGATTTCACGGCGCAGTTCACGGAAAATCTCGTAAACCATCGTGGTGCGACTTTTGACATACCCTTTGCCATCGCAGTAAGGACAAGGTTCGCAGAGGGTCCGACCGATGCTTTCGCGCACCCGTTTACGGGTCATCTCCACCAGTCCAAGCTCTGAAATTTTGAGGATATTGGTCTTGCTCTTATCGTTTTTGAGCGCCTCCTCCAGAGCTGCGTGAACCTTTTCGCGATGCGCTTCCCTCTCCATGTCAATAAAGTCGATGATGATCAGGCCACCGATATTTCGCAACCGCAACTGAAAGGCGATCTCCCGTACCGACTCAAGGTTGGTTTTGAGAATCGTATCCTCGAGGTTGTGCTTCCCAACGTAGCGCCCCGTATTGACATCGATGGCGGTAAGCGCTTCGGTCTGCTCAATAATGATGTACCCCCCGCTCTTGAGCCAAACCTTTCGCCCCAAGGCCCTTGCGATCTCGACTTCAAGCCCATAGGCGTCGAAGATCGGCTCTTCCCCCTCATAGTGGACGATATCGTATTTAAGTCGCGGCATAAAGGTGCCGAGAAAGCGGACAATCTTGTCATACTCATCGGACGAGTCGACCACAATGCGGTCGACATCCTCAGTGAGAATATCACGCAGGACTTTACTGGTAACATCCAGATCGGAATGGATCAGGCAGGGCGCGGTTCGATTCTCTCGGCGCTGGCTGATATCCTTCCAGAGCCCAACCAGGAACTCCATATCTGAGCGCAGATCGTCTTCACTCTTCCCTTCGGCGGCGGTCCGGACGATAAAACCGGTCCCGGCAGGCCGGATCCCTTCAATCAGCGCTCGTAGGCGCTCCTTCTCTTCTTCATTTTCGATCCGGCGTGAAATGCCGACATGATCGACGGTCGGCATATAGACAAGATGACGCCCTGGCAGTGAGATATGCGAGGTAATCCGTGCTCCTTTTGTGCCGATCGGCTCTTTCGCAACCTGAACGAGGAGCTCTTGTCCCTCCTGCAGCAAATCCTCGATCGGTGGCAACGGCAGCGGCTCCTCACTCCCCCCTTCGACACTTTTGGCGTGTCGCATCCCCCCTTCGACAAATTGCTCAACCGCCTCCATCTCGTCGAGGACATCGGCGACATAGAGAAAAGCCGCCTTTTCCAGGCCGATATCGACAAACGCGGCCTGCATGCCAGGAAGAACGCGTATCACCTTTCCTTGGTAGATGTTGCCGACAATTCCTCTTTCGCGCGTTCGCTCAATATAGAGCTCACAGATATGCCCATTTTCAATCAGGGCTACCCGTGTCTCATGCGATGTTGTGTTAATGACCAGGTCCTTGGCCATGCGACCTCCTTTAGTCGTAATTGTTATAATTCTGTATCCTTCAGACCCCTGAAGAGTCCTTTTTTTCTCTTGGCACGACAGAGTGTGCGAGTGACGCTGCGATTTTCACGGCACGCAATTGCCGTGAGGCCTCCTCTTTGAGACCCAGAAGGTGTCCGGCAATCCGTAACGGACTCCCTTTGCGCAAGCGCATATGCAACTCCTGACCTGCTGATTCGTAAGTCAGAGCGAGCACCAGCGGCCGAAGGTCATAGTCGAAGCTTTGTTTCCCCTTAATGCGCGCAACCGTAACTGACTCTGCAGCCATAAAACCTTCGATCCTCGCCTCAAAATCATGCGGTAATGTGACCGTAGAGAGATCGAGGCGGTAGTCGCTGCTCTGGATGGCGCTTCCTGGGGGTTCACTTTTCCACGGCAGTGCTTCGGCTGCCAAAATTTTGAAACCCTCCGGCAGCTCGGCATTCAACGATATCAGAACCGCGTCAGGGTCAAGCGCATCACAGAGTTCAAGATCGATCAACTCCGCCTCACTCTCAACCCCGGTCGGCAAAGCATCTGAGAAAGAAAGGCGGGGCTGCGGGTGAAATCCACCGGAAAAACGGATCGGCAACTCGGCACGGGCCACCGCCCGATGCATCAGTGTCATCATCTCAAGATGACTGACAAAACGCGCCCCCCCCTTCTTTTCAAGTTGTATCCGGATTCGATGGTATTCATCAGCATCATGGGCAACCCTCACCGCTTCACTGGCAGAGACCGTTTCTCCTTTAATCAGACGCATCTTGCGCTTCTGACCATCGCAGGCCCCGCAACCGCTGCAGTTGTCGCCTCGACAATCCGACGTCGCCACCTCATCCCAGGCGCGCTGTCTCTCCCGCCGAAGAAACATTTCTATGACTCCCCCATCGATATGCGACCATGGGAGGATCTCATCGTCGCTCCGCCGCCGCAGGTAGTCTGCGGCATCGAGTCCGCAGGCGACCATCGCTTTTTGCCAGCGTTCGGCGCTAAAGTGATCTCGCCAGCCATCAAAGCGGCACCCCATATCGACTGCTGTCTCAAGCAGTCGCCCAAGTCGCCGATCACCGCGAGCAAAAACCCCTTCCATCTTCGAAACCTCGGCGTCGTGCCACTTAAGACGAATTTTCTTCTTGGCCAACCCCTCGCGCAACCGCTCCTGACGCTTTAATGTCTCGGCGACGTCGATCTGTTCTTCCCACTGAAAGGGGGTATGTGCCTTAGGAACAAAGGTCGAAACCGAGACATTAGTATCTCCCCCTCCCGGTGTCCCTTTTGCTGCCTTTTTGACCTCTGTTGCCAATGCGACAATTGCATCGAGATCGACCTCCTCTTCTGTCGGCAGACCAAGCATAAAGTAGAGTTTGATCAGACGCCAACCAAGAGTGTAGATCGTTTTTGCCGTCGAGACGAGGTCTTCGGCGCTGATCCCTTTGTTGATCACCCGCCGCATCCGCTCACTCCCAGCTTCTGGAGCGAGGGTGAAGCCGGTTTTGCGTACCTTACGGATCTGTTCGATCATCTCCTCGGTGAGCGAGCCCACCCGCAAACTCGGCAACGAAACCGCAATCCGCCGGTCTTCAAGACGTTGCATCAAGCCGGTGAGGAGCGGCTCGATACAACTGTAATCACCGCTTGACAACGACAAGAGAGAGACTTCTCCGTAGCCGCTATGATTTAACGCTTCGTCGATGATTTCAGCGATCTGCTGCGGCCGCCTTTCACGTACCGGACGATAGAGATAACCCGCCTGGCAGAACCGGCATCCGCGGGTACAGCCGCGCGCGATTTCGACTGCGACCCGATCGTGCACCGTGTTCATATACGGGACAATCGGGCGTCGTGGATATTCTGAGACGTCTAGGTCGGCTACGACCCGACGGCGGTGGGGAGGGATCTCATTGTGAGTACAGCTAATCGCCCCGATCATCCCCTTGTCGTTATACTCAACCCGATAGAAAGAGGGGACATAAACCCCTTCAATCATCGCAAGACGGCGAAGAATTTCGTCACGACCAACAGCTTCGCGTTTCGCCGCTATGACGGTCTGGCTGATCTCGACCACAACCTCTTCACCATCCCCGACAACCACCGCATCGACAAAGTCAGCAAGTGGCTCAGGGTTTCCGGCGCATGGCCCACCGACCAGAATCAGAGGGTCATTTTCAGCTCGCTCATTCCGACGCCGCGGAATCGCGGCAAGATCAAGCATCAGCAGAATGTTGGTGTAACTCAACTCGTACTGCAGAGTAAAACCAACAAGGTCAAATGCTTTGAGAGGTCGCCCACTCTCGAGACCAGATAGAAGTTCACCGTTTTGACGCATCTGCGCTTCACGGTCTGGCCACGGTGTATAAGCCCGTTCCGCTGCAACACCGTTACAGCGGTTGAGAATATGGTAGAGAATCGCCGAACCGACATGACTCATCCCGACTTCATAGACATCGGGAAAGGCAAGCGCCCAGCATACCTCGACTTCACTCTCTTTTTTACGAATAGAGCCGACTTCACCGCCAATGTAGCGGGTCGGTTTCAGAATATGTGCAAGATCGTCAGTCATTTTTTCTCCACTTCGACCTTACAAATTAACATGTCGGCCATTTTTCATCCATCTGTTTTCGTTGTGCCATCCATCTACACAACAACAAAAGAGGGCGGCCACATGGCCGCCCTCTTCAATCAGCATATCAGGTTCGGTATCAATGACCCCGACTCTGGGTCTTTCCTGAAACCTGGATACGGATCAACGCCCGCTCCAGTGCCGCCTGCATGACGGCAAAGTCTTTATCTTCAGCATTCAAATCTTTAAGGGCCGATTCAGCCCGGCCAAGAGCCGCTTTGGCACGCTCGAGGTCGATCTCGTCCGCCTTCTCAGCCGTCTCGACAAGTACGGTCACCTTGTCATCTTCGACTTCGACATAACCCCAGTTTACAGCGACGTGAATACTCTCACCACTGTCACGGTAGGTCAGCTCACCGATCTTAAGGGTCGTCAGCAGCGGGGTATGGCCCGGCAGAATGCCGAATTCACCCACCGAACCGGGAAGGGTTACCTCATCCACCTCAGTGGAGAGAACCTGCCGGTAGGGGGTCACCATCTCAAGTGTCAATTTATCTGCCATTGCTTGCTATCCTTTGTCGGAACACTGCTTATGCTTCAGGCTGGCACCCATAAGGTAGGTGCCGCACGCCACCTCGCAGTGATCTTAGGCGGCCAGCTTCTTCGCCTTCTCCAGAGCCTCTTCGAGAGTCCCCACCATGTAGAAGGCCTGCTCGGGTACATCGTCATGCTTCCCTTCAACGATCTCACGGAAACCACGGATGGTGTCCTTAAGCTCGACATACTTACCGGGGGAGCCAGTGAAGACCTCAGCAACGTGGAACGGCTGAGAGAGGAAACGCTGGATCTTACGGGCACGGGCCACGACAAGCTTATCTTCTTCGGAGAGCTCGTCCATACCAAGGATGGCGATGATATCCTGAAGGTCCTTGTAACGCTGAAGAACGTACTGGACGTCACGAGCGATCTTGTAGTGCTCCTCGCCAACCACCTGAGGGTCGAGGATACGGCTGGTGGAGTCGAGGGGGTCAACCGCGGGGTAGATACCGAGCTCGGCGATCTGACGCGACAGAACGGTGGTCGCGTCAAGGTGAGCAAACGCGGTCGCCGGAGCGGGATCGGTCAAGTCGTCGGCAGGGACGTAGATCGCCTGAACCGAGGTGATCGAACCCTTGGTCGTGGTGGTGATACGCTCCTGCAGCTCGCCCATCTCGGTGGAGAGGGTCGGCTGGTAACCGACCGCCGAAGGGATACGGCCGAGAAGCGCCGAAACCTCAGAACCGGCCTGGGTGAAGCGGAAGATGTTGTCGACGAAGAGGAGCACGTCCTGCCCTTCTTCATCACGGAAGTACTCCGCAACGGTCAGCGCCGAAATGGCGACACGAGCACGGGCCCCGGGAGGCTCGTTCATCTGGCCGTAGATCAGGGCCGCTTTGTCGAGAACGCCCGAGTCCTTCATCTCATGCCAGAGATCGTTTCCCTCACGGGTACGCTCACCGACACCGGCAAAGACCGAGAAACCACCGTGCTGCTTGGCAATGTTATGGATCAGTTCCATGATCAGAACGGTTTTACCGACACC
>PKUF01000013.1 GCA_002869635.1 Desulfuromonas sp.
GACGGCTTCGCGCTTTTTTTGTTGCCAAGGAATGACAATACCGACCTCGGCGCTGAAAAAGTCAGTACCGGGATCGGTCATCGCCGGCTCACGCTGGGTGTAGGCGACTCCCAAGGTAAAGTCGGGCCAGTAATCCTTCTTTGCCAGCGTCAGCTTCTGCCGAGATTGGTCAAGCAACGCCGCATACCCCTTGAGAAGGGGACGGTGCGCTTCAGCATAGGCCTTAAGGGTCTCACGTGAGGGAAGCTTTGTATCGGCCGCGTTGTCGCCGATAACCACCAGCGGCGCAGTGGCCGCGCGACCGAGCAGGGTGTTAAGGGCTGCCTTGGCCGTATCACGCCGCTGCTTTTCGGTGAGAAGTTGCTCACTGAGACGTGAGCGCTCTAACTGAGCTCGCAGAACATCTTGCTGTTTCCCCTGCCCCACAGCATAGCGGGTTTCAACCAGTCGGTTCAAATCGTCGACAAGACGAAGACTCTTCTCAAACAAATCGATCGACGCTTCACGGAAAAGGAGTTCTGCCGACTCTTGGCGCACTTGCGCAACCAGCTGTAAAGAGAATTCCTGATACTGGCGCTCCTCCCAGTCAGCCTGTAGAGCGGCAATGGATCTTTTCAAGCCAAGCTTACCGGGAAACGGGAGGGCTTGGCTCAACTTGATCGTTTTACCACTCATAGGGGAACGATCATCACGGAAACTGTCGACAGGGAGGTTATTAAGCGCCAGAGTCAACCGGGGGTCGTCAAGGGCTGCAACACTTTGTGGCCGCTGCTGGGTCATTTCCCAGCGTGCTTTAGCCGCCTTGAGTTCAGGGTTGTTCTGCAACGCCTCCTCAATCAGAGTCGAAATCTCTGCTCCGGTCGTCGCCCACACGGTGGACGGCGCAAACAGACAAAGAAACAACAGGATGCGTATGAGGGAATGAAAGGACACGGGCGCCATGATCTCCTTATAGAAAATCGTATTTTCTGAATATACTTTACACACTTTATGCCAAAATAAAAGTCATGTTATTTTGTGTCGTTACACAACGAACACCAGAACACCACACGAAAAAATGTAGATTATCCTACAGTTATTTGATGAATAATCGTCATCTATTTCACCAAAAAGGCGCCCGTCTCACCATGAGACGGGCGCCTTTTTTACAAGAGATATCTGCGATCAGTGCATTTCGACTTTTTTCACAGCCCGCAGGGTCTCAGCCAGCTCTTTGATCTCGGCCAAGTCTTTGGTCATCATCGCCCAACCGTACCAATAAGCATAGTCGGGGTTGACGTGGAAGAACGCCTGATAGGTCCGCATCCGGTGCTTCATGTACATCTGGAACAACACTTGGTCGACATGGGACATACCGTTGATATCAGAGCCACCAGTGCGCATGAAATAGAGGAAATCGGGATAAGCGAAGCTGTAATCCTTCGGCTTCTCGATAATCCCATCCTTATAAAGAGCGACCACAATCTCAATCGCGTCAGCCATGAGCCGGTCGGCCTTCTGCATCATCGAATCACCCATGGCGAGCTGTTCTTCGACATAGGTGCGGGAGTGACACTTGCTGCAGATATCGATCATCTTGTCGCGCTCTTTCTGCCACGATTCCTGATCAAGACGGGCCAAATCGACCGCCTTAACCGCGTCGAGACGGGCCGTCGGGGCCCCGGTCTCAGGATTCAGCACCCCAAGAGCCTTAAGGATGGTGATCTGGTCAGCCTTCCACTGAGGATCCTCTGGCAACGGCAGACGCACCCCAAGAAAGCCCCAAGCGGTTCGGTTCTCATGATTCCCCTCAGGCATGTGACAGTCAACGCAAGCTGGGGCCTGAGCCCCTTCAGGGAGGTTGCCCGCCTGCTTGGTAAGCCAGCGGCTACCATGCTTGGAGCTGCTCCACATCTCCCACTGTGGGTGGTCGTACCCCATGTGGCACTGTTGACAGGCACGAGGGTCGCGGGCCTCTTTTTTTGAGAAGCTATGGCGGGTGTGGCACTCGTCACAAGAGTTGTTCTGATAACGGTACCCTTTGTCGCGCTGCTCTTTCTTCTGAGCCTCGCTCTTGATTCCCATATTGTGACAACCGCCGCACCCACGCCCACCTTCCATCAGCTCATCCGGCTCGACATGGGTGATCGGCATGGCGTTCATTGAGGTCCAGCCGTAATTGTGCTTTCCTTTGCTAAATTGGTCGTATTTCTCTTGGTGACACTCTGCGCAGAGAGCCTCATCAGGGAAAGAGGCGAGATCGGTGTCATTGGCCTGTTTGTGATCTTCACCATGACAAATTGAACAGCTGACTCCCATCTCAAAATGGAGGCTGACTTCCCAGTCGGCGACCTGCCCCGGCGAGATGGTGCGATGACAGGTAACGCACGCTTCTTCATCAGCAAACGCAAGGGTTACAGTCAAAGAGAGAAGGAGTGTGAATAGAATGAGGGTTGCGCGCAAGAACGTAAGCATAGTGAGACCTCCTTAGAGTGATTCGGACCCCGCCCGCGCAGGCGACACCGACGTACAAATAAAAACAATCCAACGGCGGCTAAATCAATACCAGAGGAGTCATGAATGTCAACCAAGAAACCTACTTCAGAGGATCTTTTTTTTGCCGGGCGGCGACGGCTGCCTGCCCAAGAGCGAGGCCACCATCGTTGGGGGGGACAAGAGAATGGGTCAAAACCGTGAAGCCATCACCGCGTAAACCATCGACGAGGAGTTCAGTCAAGGTACGGTTCTGGAAGACACCGCCGGAGAGGGCGACGGTGTGGAGAGAATACTCTTGGCGCATCATTCGGCAGAAAACATGACAGGCTTCGGCAAGCATGCGATGGAAACGGGCACTGATGATCCCTGCGCTCCCCCCCTCATTCAGATCGTTGGTAATCGCCCGAACCATCGGGGTAACGTCAAGCTGCCACCCCTTCCCTTGCTCTGTCGGCGACAACCATTCAAAGGGGTAAGGCTCTTCGAGGGTCTTGGAACAGAGCGCCATCTCAAGTTCGAGTGCCGCCTGCCCTTCATAGGAAACCTGCTCCCGCAGATCGGCCAGGGCGGCCACCGCGTCAAAAAGGCGACCGCAGCTCGACGTCAGGGGCGAGTTGATCCCCTGCTCTATCATCTGGCGCAGAAGCTTCAACTCCTGTGGAGTGCGACGTTGCACCAGAGGGAGCTCGGGGAGATCATCGCCATAGGTCTGAATAAGCAGAGAGAGGGCCATTCTCCACGGTTCACGGGTTGCGGCATCGCCACCGGGCATCGCCATCTCCTGAAGGTGCCCAACCCGATGATAACCATTGGCGTTACCGACGAAAAACTCCCCCCCCCAGATATGACCATCGTCACCATAACCGATCCCATCGAAGATAATCCCGACCGCCTCCCCTTCGTAACCATTCTCCGTCAAACAACTGGCAAAGTGGGCATGGTGGTGTTGAACCGCAAGCAGCTCGACACCAGAGAGACCTTCAGAGAATCGGGTGGTGAAGTAATCTGGATGCAAGTCGTGCACAACATATTGTGGTTGAACATCAAGCAGACATTTGAGGTGGTCGATGAGTCGTCCGAAGGAGTCGTGCGTCTCAGGGTTCTTTAAATCACCAACATGTTGGCTTAGGTAGGCTCGATCTCCGCGGGTCAGACAGAAGGTGTTTTTCAGCTCCCCCCCCAAAGCCAGAATCGACGGACCTTCTGCGGGGAGAAGAATCCCGCGGGGGACATAACCGCGCGAGCGCCGTAACAACAGAGGTCTCTTTGCCATCACCCGAGCAATGGAGTCGTCGGTGCGAATATGAATGCGCCGATCATGCCCAAGGAAATAATCGGCGATTCCGGCCAACCGTTGTCGGGCTTCGTTATCCTCAAAGGCAATCGGTTCATCGCTGCGGTTTCCGCTGGTCATCACCAGAGCGACAAAATCCTCTTCCAGCAGCAGTTCATGCAGCGGTGCATAAGGGAGCATCACCCCGACGTAGCGATTATGGGGAGCGAGTTGGGACGAGAGAATAAACTCATTTTTCTGACGAAGCAGGACAATCGGACGCTCCACTGATGCCAGAAGCTTTGCCTCCGTTTTGTCAACCTCGGCATAAGTCATGACCTGAGCGAGACGACGTGACATTACCGCGAATGGTTTTTCATCCCGCAGCTTGCGTTGTCTCAGTCGCTGGACCGCCGCATCATTTGATGCATCGACGGCCAGATGATAGCCACCAATCCCTTTGATCGCCACGATGTCACCACTACGTAGCGCATCGCGACAATTTTTCAAAGGGTCACCGGGGAGGTCTCGGCCATCGGAGTCGTAGAAGGTCAACTGGGGACCACAATCGGGACAGGCGTTCGGCTGGGCGTGAAAGCGACGGGAGGCGGGATCGTCGTATTCACTTTGACAACGGGGGCACATGGTAAAATCAGCCATGGTGGTCAAAGGGCGATCGTAGGGGACACCGGTAACGATGGAATAGCGGGGACCGCAATTGGTACAGTTGATAAAAGGATAGCGGAAACGACGATCTTCGGGGTTGAAAAGTTCTTCGCGACAATCCGGACAGACCCAGGTGTCGGGGGAAATTTGAGCCCGGGTCTCAATCTGGTTGCGGCTGGCCAGAATGATAAAGACAGTATCATGCTTCAATGCCACCTCTTCGCGTCGAAACTGACTGATCGATGCCAAAGGTGGAAGTTCTGTCTGCAAAGCCTTGATGAAAGCGTCAACCGCCCAAGGTTCACCCTCAATTTCGATCTCAACCCCCCGGCTATCATTGAGCACCGAGCCGGTCAGCGTAAAACGAGAGGCAAGTTGATAGACAAAGGGGCGAAAGCCAACCCCCTGAACCACCCCTTCAATCTCGAGCCGACATCGGGTCACCATAAAAACTCCGGGAAAGATTGTACAGCTGCCGTTTACACGGTACTCTCTTGCATAAACCTTTGCCGAGAGGATATAGAGATGAAAACAACGGCTGTGGCGGTCCTGCTCCTGCTCAGTTCTAGCGCGTGGGGGCTTGAAGGCACCCCGTTAGCGTTGGGAGAGACCCTTTTTGAGGCGACTTCACTCGGCACAAATCAGAAGAGTTGTGCCAGCTGCCACCCTGGCGGTGAGGGGCTGGATGAAATCGCAGTTTACGACGACGACCAGCTTAAAGAGATGATTAACTTCTGCATCCGTGACGCCCTCAAAGGAGAGATGATGCCGCTTGAATCACAGGAGATCGAGGCAATGTTCCTTTACCTGCGCCATTCTTCTCTTCCTTGATAGGGTATTAACAACCACACCCGCAATTGTGACATACAACTTTATCACTCCCATCGGGTTCGATGGTCTCTGGAGCAAAAGCGACCCGATTCAGACCGCGCTTGATATCCTCAAAGAGATCTCGGTTGGAGCTGCTTCCGATCACATGTCCGAGACAGAGATTGCCGATACCGCAGAGGGGCGCCCGCAGACGGACGCTGTTAAGTATATCGCCATAGCCTCGAATCTCCATCACCGGATCGCTGAGCTGCTCAAAACGGACTGCAATTCCCAAAGGTGAAAACTCCGCCTCAATATTTTCGACAAAGGTTTTAAAATCCTTCTCATTGAGATCATAACCCCAGTCATCACGGGGGAAAGTTCGAGCGTAAAAAGCGACGGTGATTTCTTTAACTGTCATGATCGGTTCTCTTCTCTCTCGGGCTGCAACAGCTCTACCCCGTCAGAAATAGGAGCATTCATTTCAAGCATCTTTCGTTGAAGAGGCAACTCAAACTCTCCAGCTTGCCCCGGCCGCCGAATTCGCAACAAAACCTTGCTCGTCGAGGCATCCCAAAGAAGCTTTTTCGCCACTTCTTGAAACACCTTGCCCGACAACTCCGCACCATTAACCGCGACGATCAGATCACCGGGGAGAACACCTCCCATCTGCGCCGGAGAGTCGGCAAGGACCTGAAGAACAGCCAATTCACCCGTTGCAATCGGAACGACCTGAAGACCAATTCCTTGGCGCGATGCCGCAAATGTGCCTGTTGATACAATAATGAAAAGGAGTGTAAAAAGCACCCAACGGCTCAAAGCTGATGAATCCATGATGTCGTCCCGCTCCCCTGTCGCAAGATCTCAACCTGATCGTCGACAAGAGAAATCACCGTTGAAGGCTCCCCCAAAAGGATACCGCCATCCACCACCATATCGAGCTTGGAACCGAAAAGATCATGGATGTCAATCGGATCATGGCAAACCTCTTCGCCTGAAATGTTGGCGCTGGTGGTCACCAAAGGGTGTCCGAGCGTCTCGACAATCGCCCTGACGATAGGACACTCGGGGATGCGCACCCCGACGGTGCGCTGCCGGGTGGTCAGAAGATCAGGAACAACCCGAGTCGCTTCGAGAACAAAGGTGTACGGCCCGGGGAGATTGCGCTTCATGGTCTTGAAGGCAAAGTTACTGACCTGAGCATAGTTGGAGATATCGGAGAGGTCGGAACAGATAAAGGAGAACGGCTTACGGGCGTCACGCTGCTTGATCTGATAGATCCGCTTGACACCCTTCTTGTTAAAAATATCACAACCAATACCGTAGGTCGTATCGGTGGGATAGGCAATGACCCCACCCTGTTTAAGGCAGTCAACGACCTTCTGAACAAGACGGGCTTGAGGATTGTCAGGATTGATCGAAAGAATCATGGCAGCACCCGCACAAGAGATTTTTTCTATTCTATAGGAGATAGGTTATTCCAGCAACCTGACGCAGAGCGAGATAGATCGCCTCGAGCTGTTCTGCAGACTGAAGCATGACAATCACACTGACACACTGATACCGGCCGCCGTTACTGGCACGGACCTTGAGCGCATCGAGACTGAGCGGTACAACGGTCTCAACCGCCTGACGCACCGCCGCAACGAAAAGGTCACCCTGTTCCGCCGGACCGAACGCTTTAAAAATATGATCACAAGGAAAATTGAGAAGTTCACGCACCGGGGTCGCCATCATCTCTCCTATTGACCGGTGTGGCCAAAACCGCCAGCATTGCGGACGGTGGTATCGAGGGTATCGACCTCGACCAATTCGGCACGCAGGACAGGTGCGATCACCAATTGGGCAATCCTCTCACCATCGCTAACGGTAAAGGGTTCGGCACCGTGGTTGATCAGGATAATTCCGATTTCACCACGATAGTCGGCATCTATCGTCCCCGGAGCATTGACCAGAGAGATCCCATGACGCAAGGCCAGACCGGAGCGAGGTCGCACCTGCCCTTCATAACCGACCGGTATCGCCATGGCGATGCCGGTCGGAATCAGAGCCCTGGCACCTGCTTCAAGGCTAACCGGCTCTTCAAGTGCAGCGCAAAGATCGAGGCCTGCTGCGTGAACTGTCATCATCTTGGGGATCCGCCCTTGGGGCCGAACCCGAACGACATCAATGCGGATTTCGTTCATAACCTATTCCATTTGTTCCAGCTAGTCGAGGGAGAGACTCCAGCGCTCGTACTCGACCTGATTGACCGGGCCGACCATCTGTAAGTTGAGGTAGCTGTCCTGACAGATAAACTCAGCGAGTTTCCGCAACGCTTCAGGGGTGACCCGAGAAAATCCGGCAAGAACGTCCTTATAACTCGGATGCTGGCCAAGATAGATCTCGTTTTTCGCAAGACGGGTCATACGGTTGTCGGTACTCTCCATGGAGAGAAGAAGATTTCCCCGCAGCTGCCGTTTGGCAAAGGTCAACTCCTCGTCACTGACCTCTTCATTACGCAGTCGGCGCAGTTCAGCGAGCATCAGCTCAATCACCTGAATCGCATCATCCGGCGCTGTCCCAGCATAAAGTACGAGGGAACCGGCGTCAGTATGACTGTTGAGATAGCTGTAGATCGAGTAGGCTAGCCCTCGATCTTCACGCACCCGTTGAAAGAGGCGAGAGCTCATGCTTGAACCAAGGATCGTATTGAGCAGGTAAAGGGCAAAACGGTTGGGGTGATTCTGAGGCAAGCCGCGGGCCCCAAGACAGAGGTGCACCTGTTCATGGTCCCGCTCAACCACCTCGGCGTGGCGTCCGTAATCAGGCAGGGACGATAGTGGCATCTCCTCACCGTGGGTCAAACGCGAGAAGATCTGGGCGAACTGTTCCACCAGCGTCTCGTGTTCAAGGTCTCCCGCGGCGCTAACGATCATCCGGCGGGCACAGTAATGTCGCTGATGAAAATCGATGAGATCTTCACGGCCGATCGTCGAAACCGTTTCGACACTGCCGAGAATCGATTGGCCAAGGGGATGATCTCCCCAAAAGGTCTGACTGAAAAGATCGTGAACAAGATCGTCCGGGGTATCCTCCAGCATATGCAACTCCTGCAGGATGACCCGGCGCTCTTTCTCAATATCGGCAGTATCAAGGCGGGAATTGATCGCGATATCAACAAGCAAATCGACAGCGATCGGAAGGTGTTCGGCGAGAATACGAATGTAATAACAAGAATACTCGCGCCCTGTGAAACCGTTGAGGAAACCACCGACCGAGTCAATCTCGCGCGAGATATCAAGGGCCGAGCGTCGTTCGGTCCCTTTAAAGAGCATATGTTCGAGAAAATGGGAGATCCCGCTCTGCAGAACGGATTCATGGCGCGAACCATTTTCGACCCATAAACCGATCGTCACCGAGTGGGCCCCTTCGACCCGCTCGGTGACGATCCTTACTCCATTTTCTAGTATTGACTTCCCGACCATAGCGGAGTCGGCTTACTCCTCTTCAGGGAGGCTCTGACCGAGCGCTTCCTTACGGGAGAGTTTGATCTTGCCTTGTCTGTCGACCCCGATGCACTTGACCAGAACCTTATCTCCCTCATTGAGGATGTCGGTGACGTTGCGCACCCGCTCCTTGTCGAGCTCGGAGACATGGACAAGACCGTCAGTGCCGGGGAAAATCTCGACAAAGGCACCAAACTCCATCACCTTCTTGACCAACCCCATGTAGAGCTTGCCGACTTCGGCCTCCTGAGTGAGATCACGGATCATCTTGATTGCCTTCTTGCAGGCGTCACCGTCCGCCGAGGCAATATTGATGCGGCCGTCATCCTCAATGTCGATAGAGCAACCGGTCGCCTCGATGATCCCGCGGATATTCTTGCCGCCGGAACCGATGACGGTTCGAACCTGATCCGTCTTGACGTAGATGGTGGTGATACGCGGCGCATACTCGGAAAGGTCCTGACGCGGCGCTGCGATCGCTTCGGCCATGCAACCAAGGATATGGACCCGACCGTCACGGGCCTGAGCCAACGCCTTCTGCATAATCTCGCGGGTCACCCCGGTGATTTTGATGTCCATCTGCAAGGCGGTCACGCCTTCACGGCTACCGGTCACTTTGAAGTCCATATCACCGAGGTGGTCTTCATCACCAAGGATATCGGAGAGGACCGCGACGTCATCCCCTTCCTTGATCAGTCCCATGGCGATACCGGCAACCGCATCCTTCACCGGAACCCCGGCGTCCATCAACGCCATGGAAGAACCGCAGACACTCGCCATGGAGGAGGAACCGTTCGACTCGAGGATATCGGAGACAACCCGAATGGTATAGGGAAAGTCATCATGGTTGGGGAGGATCTTCGCCGCCGAACGCTCAGCGAGGTAACCATGACCGATTTCACGCCGCCCCGGGAAGAGCCGCATGCTCGTCTCGCCAACACAGAAGGGGGGGAAGTTGTAGTGGAGGAGGAATTTTTTGAACTCCATCCCCTGAACGTTGTCCATCCTCTGCTCATCAACAGAGGTTCCCAATGCAACCGCCACCAGAGCCTGAGTCTCGCCACGGGTAAAGAGAGCACTACCGTGAGCACGAGGGAGAACACCAACCTCACAGGATATCGGGCGAACCGTCGTCATATCGCGACCATCGATACGGATCTTATCTTTGGCGATCATCTGGCGCACGACTCTCTTTTCGACGCTGCCAAAAATCGAGGAGACCTCACCGGCACGATCGGCATACTCTTCACCAAGCTCAGCTATCACATCCTCTTTGGCAGCATCGAGAGCAGCGTGACGCTCCTGCTTGGTCTGGATGGCAACCGCCGCGCGAACCTTCTCTTCGGCCAAGGCAACCACCTTCGCCTCGAGATCAGCATCAACCTGCGGCACCTCAAAAGCGCGTTTCTGCTTGCCAACCATCTCACTGAGCTTGAGCTGGACATCGATGAGCGGCTGCATCGCCTCATGCCCGAAGAAGATCGCCTCAAGCATCTCGTCCTCAGAGAGGTACTGAGCCTCACCTTCAACCATGATCACCGCCTCACGAGAGCCGGCAACAACGATGTCGAGATCGCTCTCTTCCATCTGCTGCAGGGTCGGGTTGGCAACAAACTTGCCATCCACACGACCGACGCGGACTCCGGCGATGGGGCCAGCAAAAGGGATGTCCGAAACCTGAACCGCAGCAGAAGCGGCGACGATAGCGAGAGTGTCAGGATCGTTGACCTTATCGACCGAAACAACCGTCGGCATGATCTGGGTCTCGAACAGGTACCCCTTAGGAAAGAGGGGACGCATCGGACGATCGATAAGACGACAGATCAGGGTCTCACGCTCGGTAGAACCACGCTCGCGACGAAAGAAGGAACCGGGGATCTTACCGGCAGCGTAGAACTTTTCAGAGTAATTGACGGTGAGAGGGAAGAATCCCTGCCCTTCACGCATCTGCTTGGCCGAAACGGCGGTACAGAGGACCTTGGTCTCACCGTAAGTGATGACAACAGCACCATCGGCCTGACGCGCGACTTTGCCGGTTTCGATGGTCAACGGCTGGCCGTTGAACTCGACTTCTACTTTTTGATAACTCATGCACATACTCCTTGCTGGAAGTTTTCAACAACGATCCCTGACCGCGTGAACTTCCTTGTGAGGCTTTCTAAGCCTGTTAAATGACTAAAGGAGGATGGCCTGAGACAGCGCCGCTTTCCTGATAGAAAAGCCGACCCTCTCTCCGGACAACCTCCAATGCCATGGTCCTAATTGGACATCATCACAGATGAATAAAAACCGGCACACCCCCTAACGGAGGCATGCCGGTTTAAACAACCTAGCGGCGAATGCCCAGAGCTTTAATGATCGTGCGATAGCGCTCAACATCTTTCTTTTTCAGATAGTCAAGCAAACGACGACGCTGTCCAACGATTTTGAGCAGACCACGACGGGAATGATGGTCTTTTTTGTGGGTCCGGAAATGCTCGGTCAGATAGGTGATACGCTCAGAAAGAAGAGCGATCTGAACTTCGGGCGAACCGGTATCTCCCTCGTGGGTCTTAAATTTTTCGATAATCTCTTGCTTGCGTTCTGTGGCCAGCACTGTGCCACCTCCTTTTTTAAAATGCGCCGGTTTAACCGGGGTTCATAACGACGGAAACATCGTCCTTTGTATCATACCTATTGCCGCCTGTAAAGATTTATTCACCGTATCATTCCGCGGCAAAAACCCTTAACAGTTCAAAATCGCCGCGTTTTTCCTTCTCTCTTTGCGGGGCAAACATCGCAATAGCAAGAAGCCTCTCTCCTTCGAGAAGCAGAACCTTATCATGTGGCGACAAGGGATCTCCGGCTACTTGATTCAGCATCGGAGGAATCCCGTGGCGTAAGCGCCGCACCGCCTCGCTATCGAGGCGAACCTCAGGCCAGCCGGCAAGGGCCTGACGCAGAGAGAGGAACGGCCCCTCCCCGACCTTAGGAGGATTGTCCGGGTCGAAATTGTCCAACGGTCGCGCCTGTTCCAACTGCAAAAAACCACTGCGCAAACGCCGCAACGACGTCATGTGGGCGCCGACTCCCAATTTCGCTCCCAGATCATGGCAGAGAGTTCGGATATAGGTACCCTTGCTGCAGTCAACCTCGATCTCGGCCGAAGGTGTATCGAAACGTAAAAGTTCCAACCGTTCAATCCTAACCTGGCGCGGCGGTCGCTCGACTTCTATTCCTTGTCGGGCCAACTTGTAAAGCGGAACTCCATCTCGCTTAAGGGCCGAGTACATTGGCGGAACCTGCTGCTGATCCCCGGTTAAGGTCGCACAGACCGCAAGGAGTCGGTCACAATCAACCCCTGAGGGGTCACGCTGTTCAAGCACCTTTCCTTCCGAATCCTGGGTATCGGTAGATACTCCCAAGGCGAGGGTTGCCCGATAACTCTTCTCCCCCTCCATCAGAAATTCGACCAAACGGGTGCCGAAACCGACCGCAACCGGCAGCAGACCGCTGGCGAGCGGATCGAGGGTCCCGGTATGCCCGACACGGCGCGTACGAAGCAGGCGCCGGACCCGACGGACCACATCGTTCGAAGTGATCCCGACCGGCTTATCGATCAGTAAAATTCCGTCCATCACTTATACTGAGGGAGAAGAAGCTCGTCAAGGCGGGTAAAAACCTGGGTGCGTACCATCTCAAGATCTCCTTGAATCTCAGCGCCAGCCGCGTTGTGATGCCCGCCGCCACCGAGAGCGCGCGCCAAAGAGCCGACATCGATCGCCCCCTTAGAACGAAAACCGATCTTGAAACGATCAGGGCCGAGTTGGCGGAAAAAAAGACCAACTTCAACCCCATGGATTGAACGGGGATAGTTAACGAAACCGTCAGTATGCTCAGGTCCGGTATCGGTCTGTTGCAACATCTCAGTCGTGACACTTACCGAAGCGTAGCGACCACAAGGAGCAACCGTCAGTTGTTCCAGAGCGCGCGCGAGAAGACGCAACCGTTTTTCAGGCTGATTCTCATAGAGGCCAGCCGCCACTGTCCAAGGGTCAACTCCTTGTTCGACCATCGCCGAGGCGATAGCAAACGCCTCGGGATTGGCATTGGAGTAACGAAAGGAACCAGTGTCGGCAAGGACTGCTGTATAAATACAGAGTGCAACTGGTTCAGAGATCGGATGCTGTGCCGAGGTGAGGATACGATGGATCATCGCCCCGGTGGCACAAGCGGTCTCATCAACCAGATAGTAGTCGGAGAATCGTTCTGAAAAAGGATGATGATCAATATTCACCAACAGATCGCAGCAATCAGCCAGATGACTCCCGGCACGACGCAGCTCACCGGCATCAAGGACGAAACCGACCGCATAACGTTTATCCGTCGGCAGTTCACTGACCAGCGTCTCTGCTCCGGGGAGAAAAGCGTAGGAGTCAGGGAGACCGTCACGGTTGTAGGCAACAACTTCGTGCCCCATCTCGCGCAAAGCGTTGGTCAACGCCAGAGTCGAAGAGATCGCATCACCGTCTGGCCCCTCATGTGAGGCGACGACGAATGGTCCTCCTTTTTCAATCAGCTTGAGAATCGCCGTGATCATCTGCATCACCGTTATCTGGGGAGCTGTTGATTTCCTTGAGAATCGTCTCGATGCGATTGCCGTATTCAATCGACCCGTCGTAGCGAAAGAGAATATCGGGGATATAGCGCATCCGCAAACGCTTGCCGAGTTCCCGCCGCAGGTAGGGCACAGCCCGAGCCAGACCCGCCTCTGAATCCTTGCGAGCCTTTTCATCACCTATCACGGTGAAGAAAACGCGCGCTAGGTGCAGGTCAGGCGTGACCTCGACAGCGGTAATGGTGACAAAACCGATGCGCGGGTCTTTCAGTCCCTTTTGCAGAAGGGCTGAAATTTCACGATGTATCTCCTCGCCAACCCGGCGAGAACGTTGGAAATCCACGCAGATACCTTTCAATAGTGAAGCAGTTCGGTGAACCGCTCGCTGACATCGGCCAAACCGATCTGACCGATCTCATCCTCAAGCCGAGAAAGAATTCCCTGAAGCCGTGATGCCTCGTTGCCAACAACAACAAAAGCGAGTTCACTGCGCCGCAACAGTTCTTGCAACCCCGTCTCGGCCGCCGAAACCGGAAAGCGAGCCCGACAACGATCGAGAATCTTACGAACGATCTGCCTTTTCTCTTTAAGAGAGTCAGGCGCGTGCAGAATCAGCTCGAGGCGCAGGACGGCAACGATCATGCGTTAGAGAGAGGTTTTGATCTCTTCCATCTCGAAGGCTTCAATGACATCGCCAACCTTGAGATCATTGTAATTCTCGAGCCCAATCCCGCACTCATACCCGGTCGCCACTTCGCGAACGTCATCTTTGAAGCGCCGCAGAGAATTCATCTTGCCCTGCCAGACCACAACGTTGTCGCGAACCAGGCGGACCTGGGCACCGCGGAGGATCTTGCCGTCGAGGACGAAGCAACCAGCGATGGTGCCGATCTTCGAGACCGAGAAGGTCTCGCGGATCTCGGCACGTCCGAGGTCCTTTTCGCGCAGGGTCGGGGCGAGGAGCCCCTCCATCGCGTCGCGGATATCGGCGACCGCATCGTAAATGATGTTGTAAAGGCGGATATCGACCCCTTCGTTCTCGGCCAATTGTGCCGCTTTCGGCTCTGGACGAACATTAAAACCAAGAACAATGGCATCAGAAGCCGAGGCGAGAGAGATATCACTCTCAATGATCCCACCAACTGCGGTATGAATAACCACCAGACGACAAGCGTCTGTCGAGAGTTTAAGGAGCGAGTCCTTGACCGCCTCAACCGAACCCTGAACGTCACCCTTGATGATCGCCTTGAGTTCCTTGACATCGCCTTGCTGAATACGGGCGTAGAGCTGGTCGAGAGAGATCTTGCTGCTCTTGGCCAACTCGGCCTCACGCAGTTTCTGTTGCCGATGCTGAGCAACCTCTTTGGCTGTCCTTTCGTCTTCAACCGCGTGAAAGGTATCACCGGCATCGGGAACTCCGATAAGACCGGTGACCTCGACCGGGAAAGAGGGACCCGCCGCCTCAACCCGACCTCCACGATGATCGGTCATGGTCCGGACACGGCCGTAATGAACCCCGGTGACAATCGGGTCACCGATACGCAATGTTCCTTCCTGCACCAGAATCGTCGCAACAGGGCCACGTCCCTTGTCGAGGCGAGCCTCGACGACGACGCCTCGCGCCCGCTTTTCCGGGTTGGCCTTAAGGTCCATCACCTCAGACTGAAGAAGAATCATTTCAAGCAGGCTATCAAGGTTGAGCTGTTGCTTGGCCGAAACCTCGACAAAGATCGTGTCGCCACCCCAGTCCTCAGGGACGAGATTGAACTCGGTCAGCTCCTGCTTGACCCGCTCAGGGTTCGCTTCGGGCTTGTCGATCTTATTGATGGCGACAATGAGCGGCACCTCGGCAGCGCGGGCATGGTTGATCGCCTCCTTGGTCTGAGGCATGACACCGTCATCGGCAGCGACCACGAGAATAACAATATCAGTGACCTTAGCACCACGGGCACGCATAGCGGTAAATGCCTCATGGCCCGGGGTATCGAGGAAGGTGATCTGACGATCGTTCAGGGTGACGTCATAAGCACCGATATGCTGGGTAATTCCGCCCGCCTCGCCCTCGGTCACGTTAGCCGCACGAATCGCATCAAGGAGGCTCGTTTTGCCGTGGTCAACATGACCCATGATGGTGACGACCGGCGGTCGGGTCTGAAGATCCTCCTCTTTTTCCTCCTCACCTGTTTTGAGGCTGGAGTGCTCAAGGATTGTCTCTTCGTCAAAGGCGATATTTTCGACCTCGTAGTTGAATTCGGAGGCGAGAATCGCCGCAGTGTCAAAATCAAGGGGATGATTGATCGTGACCATGGAACCTTGACGCATCAACTCCTTGATCAGATCGTTCGCCTTGACCCCCATGCGTTTGGCGAGCTCACCGACAGTGATCGCGTCGCTGATTCGAATGATCCGTTTAATCGCCTTGGAAACAGTGACTTCCGTCTTTTTGGCGGGTTTCCCTCCCTTCTTGCCGCGACGCATACGGTCGTTGCGATCGGGCTCGAAAACCTCGCGACGTGAACGACGTCCGGTACCGGCATTGCCGGCGGGGCGCTCTCCACCATAATCATTACCCCGCCCCTTCTTCTTCTTCTTGCCACCTCGCACATCTTTGCCGGCAAACGGCTCGGAAGGTGCGGGAAGCGACGGAGCCGCATCGCGGCTGGGACGGGCAGGACGATCCCCTTGAGGTCGGGCAGGACGTCCGCCGGGACGCCCACCAGGTCCTCCCCCAGGAGCACCCCCGGGGCCACCAGGACGACGATTGCCACCACGGGAAGCATCATCGCGACGCTGCGGTTTCGCAGCGGGAATTGGGAGCTCAACCCGACCGAGAATTTTGGCACGACCCGGCTGGGGCTTGTCGTTTTTATCACTTTTCTCGCTCTTTGCCACCACTTTGGCAGCCGGAGCAGCAACGGCAGGGGAGTCGGCCGGCTTTGCTTCGGCAACCTTAGTTTCGACCGGCGCAGTCGAAACCTCAGCAGGCTGGGGAGCGGGTTCGGAGACAGTTTTCGCCTCAACCGCAGGGGCAGGTTCAGTGGGCGTGGTTGTCTCGGCAGTTATAACCTCAGGCGTCTCCACCACAGGAGCTTCCTTCGGAGCCGACACAGCCTCTTTCTCTGGTTGAGTCGTCTCAGCAGCCACCGGTTCCGCCTCAACTTTAATCACAGGTGCGGCGGCAACTTCCGGTTCAGGAACCTCTTCTTTCGGAGCAGCTTCGCCAGATGCCTCTTCAGCCACCACCGGATCGGGCTCAACCGCCACCGGCTTCGGCACTTCACGACGACGGCGACGGATAATCCCAGGATTGATCCGCTCTTCCTCGATCTTCTCCTCCACCGGCTTAGAAGCCCGCTCGAACTTCTCGATGTCGGTATCTTCGAGAACGCTCATATGGCTCTTAACGTCGACTTCAGCCTCTTTAAGCTTCTCGACCAGGACCTTGTTCTCTAGACCCAGTTTCTGCGCCAATTCGTAGACCCGTGTCTTTCCCATTAACTCTCCCCTACTATGCTTGTGTAACGCGACAATTCGCTGATCATGCTATGGGCAAGCGGTCCCGCCTTGACCGCAACCACACTCCGTTGCGCCTTACCAAGAACCTGGCCGAGACGCTCTTTGTCATACATCTTCCAGAGGGGGACCGAAAGGCGTTCGGTCCGCCGCTCAATTTTTTCTCGAATCCCAGCCGAGAGATCATCGGCAACCAGAACCAGAGCGACCTCGCCCCCTTCACGCAAGGCGTCGAGAACCTGACCACTGCCGGAGATCGCCTGACCCGACTTACGAGCCATACCGACCAATCCAAGGATTTTTTCCTGCAGTTGATGCTGCAACGACTGCAGCATCAACTGCGAGTCAACACATGGAACCTCGCGCTTAAAAGCACGAGAAAACTGTCGTCGCCGTACCGCCTCACGCAGACAATCGGCAGAAAAACAGACATACGCCCCACGACCGGGGAGTCGTTGCCGATAGTCAACCAGCAGTTCCCCTGCGGGCGATAGAACCAACCTCAGCAGTCCGTCCTGATCAGCACTCTTCCGACAACCGAGACAGGTGCGCTGGGGGCGCTTGGGGGATCGGGTCAATCCGACTCCTCCTCGCCCGCCTCATCCGCGGCATCCCCTTCTTCTGCGACACCATTACCCTCGACAAGCTCACTCTCTTCGCTCATCTCGGCATCATCATACGCGCCTTCTTCGCCTTCTTCGCTTTCTTCAAGCTCGGCTTCGGCCGCCCGAGTCTCCGACTTGATGTCGATCTTCCAACCGGTCAGCTTGGCCGCCAGACGGACATTCTGCCCCTTTTTGCCGATTGCGAGAGAGAGCTGATCGTCAGGGACGATGATCTCCATCGCCAACTCCTCATTATCGACATAGATACGGGTCACATCAGCCGGAGCAAGCGCCGAACAGGCAAAACGGGCGATATCCGGGGTCCAGGGGATGATATCGATCTTCTCACCACGTAGCTCAGAGACAACATTCTGCACCCGGGAGCCACGCATCCCAACACAAGCGCCAACCGGATCGACATCGGGATCATGGGAAACAACCGCGATCTTGGCCCGGCTCCCCGGTTCGCGGGCTACCGCCTTGATCTCAACAATCCCTTCGGAGATCTCAGGAACCTCAAAGTGAAAGAGTGCTGCCACCACTCCAGGATGGGTCCTTGAAAGGATAATTTGCGGCCCTTTGGGAGACATTTTCACATCAGAGATATAGGCACGAACCCGGTCACCCTGACGGTAGTTTTCACGGGGGACCTGCTCACGATGCGGCAACAGCGCCTCAGCACGACCGAGGTCGATAATCAGATCGCCACGCTCATAGCGGCGGACAATGCCGTTGACCAACTCACCGACGCGATCCTTGAATTCATTGTAAACCCCTTCACGCTCTGCTTCACGCACCTTCTGAATAATGACCTGCTTCGCGGTCTGGGCGGCGATGCGGCTGAAGTTGCTGGCGTCAATCTTCATCCCAAGGGAGTCGCCGACCTCAACATCCGGGTCGATCTCACGGGCCTCCTCAAGGTCAATCTCCTTATAGGAGTCGAGAACCTCATCAACAACGGTGACAAACTCAAAGAGTTCGACCTCACCGGCATCATCGTTGTAGTGGGCCTCAAGATCGCGGGTATTGCGATACTTCTTGTTCGCAGCAGAGAGAACCGCGGACTCCAGAGCCTCAACGAGGACTGCGCGATCGATTCCCTTGTCCTTGACGACCTGGTCGATGATGTGGTTGAGATTGACGACCATTCCACTTACCCCCTAAAAACGTCGACTCGAAGCATGATGAACTCCGGCGGTGATTGGACTGTTAAAAGATGTACGTCTCGGCCCTGCCAAAGACAGACTCAGAATTCAAATTCGAGGTTCGCCTTGGCGATCGCCTCAAATGGAAAGGAGGCTTCTCCCCCCTTCCGATCGGTTTGACGGATACGGACCTCACCGCCGACCAAGCCGAGCAACTCTCCGGTAAAGGTTTTACGCTGATGACCCCGCTGATCAGGATCGATCTTTTCGTAGGTCTTGATCTTAACCAACTTCCCCGCAAAGCGCTCAAAATCAGCCGCTTTCTTCAAGGGTCGGTCAAGACCAGGGGAGGAGACCTCAAGACGATAGGCGGTATCGATCACATCCTCAACTTCGAAGAGCGCCCCGACCTCATGACTGATTCCAGCGCAGTCATCAAGGGTCACCCCCCCCTCCTTATCGATAAAGAGACGCAGAAACCAGTCGCGCCCTTCCCGCTTGTATTCGAGATCGACCAACTCCATCCCCGCATCGACAAGAATCGGCTCGACAAGCCGCTGCACCCTCTCGAGAACGGTTTCCTGAGTCATGGTTTTATCACCTCGCCAAAAATAAAAAAAGTGAGCGACCAGGCTCACTTCTTACTGTGAACTACATTTAACAGCGAATTTTTAGCACAACTACCACACCATGACAAGAAAAAATTACATTCCTCCCCCGCAGACAGAGGTCAGTGCGAAACCGTGCCCACACAATCGATGAAGTCAGTCACCACCAGTTGCAACGCCGGATCGAGAAACGCTTCAGCATGAGCCCAGAGTTCACTCGGAACTCCTCCGTAGAACCCTTCGGCAATCGAGCCTGCCATACAACAAATCGTGTCACTATCCCCTCCAATGGAGACTGCCAGCCGCAGCGTCCCTTCAAAGCTCTCCCCCTCGAGAAAGGCGCGGATCGCCTGTGGCACCGACCCCTGACAGGTGACATCGAAATCGTAGGCGGGACGCAACCTCGCCAACGCAACCGAAAGGTCATAGCCGAATCGGCGTTCAACCTCTTTAGCAATTCTTTTTTTACCGTCCCCCTGTCGGGCAAGAAAGATCGCCAACGCCACCGCCTGTGCCCCACGTACTCCTTCAGGGTGATTGTGCGTCACCTCTGCACTTGCAGCGGCAGCGGTGAGTACTTTCTCAAGGTCGTCGTAGAACCAGGCGACGGGACTAACCCGCATCGCCGAACCGTTGCCATAGCTGTTATAAGGGGCAGGAGAGCTTGATTCGGCCCAGCGATGAAATCGTCGCCCATATCCAGCGTCTGGATAACATTGATAGTAGCGCCGCAACAGCTCGCCATACGACGCCCCCGTAAGGAGTGCCTCAGCCAGAGCGACGCTGTGAATCGTATCATCGGTAAAGCGACAGTCCGATGTGAACAACTCAAAATCACAACTTTTGTGATTGGCGAATTCGAAGCGAGAACCGACGATATCACCTACAATCGCACCGCGCATGACTGAAACTTTCTATAAACCGAACAATCAAAGGCCACCCGTAACCGAGTGGCCTTTGATCATAGCAACTGACAACAACTCTACTTCGATTTTTGCAGATAGCGATAGAACTCACTGTCGGTTCCGAGAACCATGCGGGCGTTTTTCCCCATGGCCTTACGGTACGACTCAAGAGAACGAACGAAGCTATAAAACTCAGGGTCCTTATTGTAGGCGGCGGCGTAGATGGCAGCCGCCTTGGCGTCGGCCTCACCGCGAATCTCGGTAGAGCGACGATACGCCTCAGAGGTGATCCCCTTAAGCTCCTTCTGCATCTGTCCGAGAATGTCGGCTTTCTCCCCTTCCCCTTCAGAGCGGTACTGGGCCGCGACCTTTTTGCGTTCAGAGATCATCCGCTCATAGACCCGCTTGCGGACCTGTTCGACGTAATTGATCCGCTTGATCTGCACGTCAATCAGCTCGATGCCGTACTCAGGAGTGCTGTTGCGCGCCTGCTCAAGAATCCCGGCGAGGATCATCTCTCGACCGATAAGATCTGCGGGATCGATCAGCTCCCCTTCGAGATCGACGAGCTCACGCTCCCCTTCTGTCGCCTCATAATCCTTCCCCCGCACCAGTTCGAGCAGAAAATGCCCCGAGACCGCATCACGTACCACCGAGTCGATGATATCGTCGAGGCGGCTCTGGGCGCCGCGCTCGGAGGCGACGGTTTTGAAGAAGAGAAGCGGATCAACAATGCGCCAGCGAGCGGTGGTATCGATCCAGATATACTTTTTGTCCTTGGTCGGAATCTGGTTGGGATCGCCGTCCCACTTCATAATCCGTTTCTGGAAGCGGTGAACTTCCTGAAAAACAGGGATTTTAAAGTGAATCCCCGCCTGGCGCACATCACCGATCGGCTTACCGAACTGGGTGACCAACGCCTGCTCTCCTTCCTCGACAACGAAGAGCCCCCCTTTAAGCAAAATCAGAGCCAAAAAAGCAAGAAGAATCAGAATCGGCTTTTTCATGGCGTCGCCCCTCTCTTTCTGTCGCTGCGCAGCGGCAGCAACGGCAAGGCGCCGGCCCCTTTGCTGTCCATGATGTAAAGTTCCTCGACACGGGGAACAACCTCTTCAAGAGTCTCAAGGTAGAGCCGCCGCCGGGTCACTTCCGGAGCCTTACGGTACTCGGTGAGCAGAGCAAGATAGCGACTCGCCTCCCCTTCAGCCTTGTTGATCCGCTCAAGAGCGTACCCTTCGGCCTCCTGAATCGTACTCTTGGCAACCCCCTTCGCTTTGGGAACCTCGCGGTTGTACTGCTCGCGCGCCTGGAAGACGAGGCTCTCTTTCTGCTGCTCCGCCTCGTTGACCTCATTAAAGGCCGCCTTGACCGGATCAGGGGGATTGACGTCCTGGAACTTGACGGTGACGATGCGCACGCCGATGTCATAACTGTTGAGAATCTCCTGCAACTCCTTCTCGATGGAGGAGGCAAGAAGTGCTCTCTCAGTGGTGAGAACCTCGGTGACATTGGAGTTCCCCACTACCTTGCGAACCACGGCCTCGGAGATATCGCGAATGGTTTGTTCCGGATCCTTGATGACAAAGAGGAACTTATACGGATCGGCGACCTGATACTGAACAATCCACTCGACGTCACTGACGTTGAGGTCGCCGGTCAGAGTCAGCGACTCCTCGTCGAGATCCTTTTTGGTGTAGGTGCTGCGCACATCAGCACGGACGGTACGAAAACCGAACTCCTCTTTCAGCACTCGCCCGGTCTTCACCAGATAGACGGTGTCGATCCCAAGAGGGAGCTTAAAGTGCAGTCCCGGTTCGGCGAAGCCGCTGAAGTGGCCAAAGCGCAGCAGCACCCCGGTCTCTTCAGTGCCGACCTGATAAAAGCCGCTGCGGGCGGCAATAAAAACGAGAAAAACAACCACCAGAAGCAGAATCTTCGCTCCAGGAGGTTTGGAGGATTTAAAGCGGTTGACCATCTCAACCACCTTCTCCTCCACCTGTTTGCCATCTTTTTCCCACTGCCAGTCTTGCATGGAGTGACTTATCCTTTCTCAGGTGGGAGCGTCCCTGCTCCCTGTTCGCGCCCCTTTGCGGGGTGAGAGATACGCAACAAATTGCGTGATCGCATACTGTCAAGATCACCGCAGAGAACCTCTTCGACCCAATCTTCAAGAAGTTGTCGCGGCTCATCGTCGAGCTGGTCGAAGGCGATTGCCATCCCCGGGTCGACACGAAAGACATCGTTGTAGCTCCCCATCTGGTAAATCACCTCACCACCAAACCGCAAGGTTTCATCACCGTCAAGGACAAATTCAAGCTCAACCCGGGTCGTCACCGGCAGCGGCTCGGCGCTGCGCAGGTAGATCCCACGGGTCGAGAGATTGACCGCCCGGTAAATCTCACTCCCACCATCCCAAGAGAGCTTCACCAGACCACTGTAGGGGACCCGCGGCGCCGTCCGCACCGGGCGCCCTGGCGGGGCGATGCATTGCTCGATCAAGCGACTGAGCGCCTCTGCTCGGCTCGGCATCTCAAGCAGTCCGGCTGAACCGAAGCGGATATATTCATCGTTGCCGGTTTTGCTGTAGTCTGCTGCAACGGTCAACACCGGAATTGCCTCCCAGGCGGTGCTTTGCCGCATCGCCTTAAGGGTGGCGATGACATCGGCGGCCGGCAAACGGCTATCGAGCAGCACCAGATCAACCGCCTGCTTCGTCAGCCTCTCCAGCACCGCTCCGCTCCCCTCGGCCGGAAAGACCCGATAGCCGAGGCGACGCAGCAAAATGGCAACGTCTTTAAGCGCCGACCCCTCCCCGCCACAAACAACCACCGTCTTTTCATGCAGGCGCGGCATCAGACCCCCCGTTCATGCAGAGCGCAGAAAAAAGAACAAGCCGTCCCACCCACTCGCAAAAGAGGGCGAACACGGCTTGATGAATAGCGGTTGTCGATCCGGGTATGCGTCATGACCTCTCTTGGCTGTGGATGGCGCACCCTTTTTTTAGCGGTTTTCCTTATGAAAAGTCAATCATGAAACGAGAGAACAGCAACAAAGAACCATTATTCAACGTTATTCACTAACAGTCGCCGCCGCTTGTCGGGCCGAGACGCTCGATGCGACGCAGGGCGGCTTTGGCCTGCTGCAGAACCTCATCGCTGCGGGCGAGATCGCTGGCGGCGAGAAAGTAGTGGTAGGCGCTGGTGCTGCAACGCGGCTTGTGCAGCAGCGCCGTGCCGGCACCGAGGTGAGCACGGTCAAGAGAAGGGTCGTCGGGGCGATCGGCGATGAAACGCCGAAAGAGGGAGAGCGCCTCATCGTAGGCGCCGCGCTGCAGCATCCGCTCCCCGGCGCTCAAAACCTCGAGGGACGCCACAACCAGACGCCCTTCCCGCCCGGTTGCGGGAGGGTAAGGCCAGAGCGTGCCGCGCTCCGAAGTCGCCGGCGCCGGGCGCCGCACCTTGTCA
>PKUF01000041.1 GCA_002869635.1 Desulfuromonas sp.
GCCGACAAAGATCAAGGGGGGGCAGATCAAGCGGGAGCCGTTCGGGATAGGCCAGAGCATAAGCGATCGGCCCCTTCATGTCAGGGATACCGAGTTGGGCGATCACTGAACCATCCCGATATTCGACCATCGAATGGACAATGCTCTGAGGATGAATATGCACGGCGATCTTCTCTGGCGGCAGGGCAAAGAGCCAGTGCGCCTCGATCACTTCAAGCCCCTTGTTCATCATCGTCGCGGAATCGATAGAGATCTTGCGCCCCATTGACCAGTTGGGATGCGCCAACGCCTCGTTGGGGGAGACCTGTTGCAACGCTTCAATATCGTGATTGCGAAACGGCCCACCGGAGGCGGTCAGGATCAGACGCCGGACATCCTCACGCCGTTGACCTTCTAGGGACTGAAAGATGGCACTGTGTTCACTGTCGACCGGAAGCATCGCCACCTTGTGCCGCGCCACTGCCGCCATCACCAACTCTCCAGCGGTGACCAGCGTCTCTTTGTTGGCAAGGGCAATATCTTTCCCCGCCTCGACCGCTGCGAGGGTCGGGACAAGTCCAGCAGCACCAACAATCGCCGAGACAACCATCTCCACCGCCTCATGGCAGGCACAGGCCTTAAGCCCTTCATCTCCGACCATGATCTCGACCGATTCTCCGGCAAGACGATGTCGCAGTTCGAGCGCAACCGCATCGCTTAGCACAGCAACCATCCGGGGACGAAACTGCCGTACCTGTTCGCAGAGCAAATCGACATTCTGTCCCGCCGTCAGCGCAACCACCGAAAAACGTTCCGGATGCGCCGCTACGAGCTGCAGAGTATTGACCCCGATGGTGCCGGTGGAGCCGAGTATCGCCAGTCGCTTCATCGAACCTCGCTAGAGCGGCCACCGCCAGAGGGCGTAGTAGTAGGCAAGCGGAAAGGTAAAGAGGAGGCTGTCGAGGCGATCAAGAAGACCACCGTGGCCGGGAATGAGATTTCCGGAATCCTTAACATTGCAGCCACGCTTGAGCATCGATTCAAAGAGGTCGCCAAGGGGCCCGAGAATGCCAAGAAGAAACGCAAGCAAAACAACATCGATCCACCCCAGAGCAGCAAAAAACCAAATTTTGGCCAGCGCCGCCCCGGCCAGGCTTCCCGCGAGCCCCCCCAAGCTCCCTTCCAGGCTCTTTTTAGGACTGATCGAGGGATAGAGTCGACGTTTTCCACAGCTGACCCCAACAAAATAAGCCGCCGTATCTGATCCCATCACAATCAGCAGAACCAGATAGATCCACTCCCGGCCCTGTGGCAAGGCATGAAGCAGAGGAAGATGACCAAGAAGTAGCGACACATAGAAAAGACCGAAGAGTACCAGTGCCAGATGCGTCACCACCGTCGTCAAATCAGCGAAGCGAAAGAGAAAGAGGAGCGCGAGAAGAAAGAACGCAAAGAGAAGTCCGGCCTGAAAATAGAGCGGTCCAAAGAAAACAAGTGGCACCAGGGTGGTCCCAAGAAAGGTTGCCAGCCAACACTCAACGGGCCTGGCTTGTGGCAGCAGCATCGCGTAGAGTTCACGCAGGCCGATCAGGGTCAAAACGGAGCTAAAGACGACCATTCCCACAGACGGAGTATAGTGAATAAAGAGAAGGAGCAGAGGTAGAAGCACCACCCCGGTAAGGATTCGTTGCTTAATGACTCTTCTCCTCACTCTCCGGCAGCTGATCCGCAGTCAACCCGAACCGGCGCTGACGGCGGGCGAATTCAGCCAAAGCCTCTTCCAAAGTTTCTGTCGAAAAGTCAGGCCAGAGCACATCGGTAAAGTAGAGTTCGGCATAAGCGATCTGCCAGAGGAGAAAGTTGCTGACCCGCATCTCACCACTGGTTCGGATCACCAGATCAGGATCGGGCAGACCGGCTGTATAAAGAGATGAGGAGAAGCTCGACTCATCAATTGAGGCAGCTGAGATCTCTTTTTGGGCCACCCGAGTTGCAAGCTGACGCACTGCCGCCAACATTTCAGAACGGGAACCGTAAGAGAGCGCCAACGTCAAAACCATCCCCTCGTTCGTTGCCGTCTCGGCCACGGTTTCAGAAAGAATCTGCCGAACATCGACGGGAAGTCGTGCCGTATCACCGATGACATTAAGGCGCAAGCGCCTCTCGTTCATGAACGGAAGTTCGCTCTGTAGATAACGACTGAGCAGCCCCATCAGGGCGCTGACCTCTTCTTCAGGGCGGCCCCAGTTTTCAGAGCTGAAAGCATACAGTGTCAGATAGGGGATCTGGAGGCGACAACACTCACCGATCACCCGCCTCACCGTCTCGACGCCACGCTGGTGTCCGGCGATACGCGGGAGCTGCCGCTTCTCGGCCCAGCGTCCGTTACCATCCATAATAATGGCGAGATGTCGGGGAGTCGGCATGCGGGTTCTCGTGAGAAGCGTGGTTGGGTTCAATCGATGGAGAACAAACTCGGGAAGGGAAAAGACAAAGGGGTGCCGACAACGGCACCCCTTTACCCGCTAAAACAGATTACTCAACGATCGCCGAAACCGGGCAGGTGTCAACACAAGCCTGGCACTCGGTGCAGTCGTCGTTAATGGCGTACTTTTCGCCGGACTCAATAATAGCGCCAACGGGGCAGCTATCGACGCAGGAACCACAAGCAATGCATTCGTCAGTAATGTTCATGATACTTCCTCCTCGAGTGAGTTTGCATGGAGACCCTAGATCTCCATGACTTCCTGTTCCTTGACGGAAACTGCCTCATCAACCTTTTTGATGTAGGTATCCGTCACGTCCTGAATCTCCTTCTCACCACGCTTGAGCTGGTCTTCAGAGATTTCCTTCTCTTTTTCAAGCTTTTTCAGGGCGTCGTTGGCATCGCGGCGCGCATTACGCACGGCGATCTTCGCCTCTTCCCCCATTTTTTTCAAACTCTTGGCCATCTCTTTACGCCGCTCTTCGGTCAAATGCGGGATGACGATCCGTACCAAGATACCATCCGATACAGGATTAAGACCAAGATCCGATTTGAGAATCGCCTTTTCAATCTCAGGAATGAGCTGCTTCTCCCAAGGCTGAATCGTTACCAAGCGCGGCTCTGGGACAACCAATGTACCCACCTGGTTCAGCGGTGTCGGCGTGCCGTAATAATCGACCGTGATATCATCGAAAAGAGAGACCGACGCCCGACCGGTACGGACCTTGGTAAAGTCCCGCTTGAGCGCTTCGATCGACTTCTCCATCCCCTTACGGGCCCGACTGATCACTTCTTTTGGCATTGTTCTTCCTCTCCGCGTACAATCGTGCCGATCTCTTCACCGAGGACCACTTTCCGAATATTTCCCCGGCATGTCAAGTCAAAAACCAGAATCGGCAGATTGTTGTCCATGCAAAGGGAAGTGGCTGTCGCATCCATCACCTGCAACCCTTTTTTCAGGACATCAAGATAGGTCAAGGAGTCGTACTTGACTGCACTTTTGTCTTTTTCCGGGTCAGCGCTATAAACTCCATCCACCTTGGTCGCTTTGAGGATGACATTGGCGCCGATCTCCATCGCCCGCAGACTCGCTGCGGTATCGGTCGTGAAATAAGGATTGCCGGTTCCGGCCCCAAAAATAACCACCCGCCCC
>PKUF01000117.1 GCA_002869635.1 Desulfuromonas sp.
AAGAGCCCGCACTTTTTCCGTACCATCGCTCCCGACGATACCCAAGGGAAGCTTGCCGTTACCTTCGTGACTTCCAACTTAAAGGCAAAGAAAATAGCTGTTATTCATGACAAGGGCGCTTACGGTAAAGGGTTCGCTGACTATGCTGTTGCGGCGATTGAGTCGATTCCCGGGGCCAAGGTCGTTCTTTACGAGGGGATTACGAAGGGAGCGCTCAATTACTCGGCGGTCGTGCAGAAGATGCGGCGAGAGGGGGCCGAAGCGGTGATTTTCGGTGGATATCATCCCGAAGCGTCGAAGCTCGTGGCCCAGATGAAGAAAAAACGGGTAAAAATCCCATTTATCGGTCCCGACGGGATTAAAGGGAATGGTTTTCTCGATATCGCTGGTAAAAAAGCCGAAGGGGTCTATGCCACCGGCCCGCGTGATGTCTCGCGACAGCGACTGAACAAGCAGGCTCACGACGCCTATCGCCAAAAGTTTGGCAAGGAACCGGGAACCTTCTTTGATCAGGGGTATGCCGCTTTGCAGGCGGTCTTCAATGCGGCCAATGTCGCCGGCAGCACCGACCTTTCGGCGATGAGCAAGGTGTTGCGCGAGAAACCGGTGGAGACGACCCTCGGGGCGATTCATTTTGATGCGCATGGCGATGCCATTGGGGTTGGATTCTCGGTCTACCAAGTGCGTAAGGGCTCTTTCGTTGAGTTAATGGGGGAATAACCCCTTTTTAAGTGCCTCGGTTTTCGATTTATGGACTACTTTCTTGAACTCTGCCTCGGGGGCTTGACCCGGGGAAGTATCTACGCGCTGATCGCCTTAGGCTATACCATGGTTTATGGCATCATTCAGCTCATCAACTTCGCCCACGGCGAAATCTACATGATCGCGGCGTTCATCGCCCTGATTGTCTCAGCGATCCTGACGATCAACGGTTTTACCGGTGTTTCTATCCTGATCATTGCGGCGGTTATTGCCATCCTTTATGCGGCAGCCTATGGCTACACCCTCGAGCGGGTCGCCTACCGCCCGTTGCGCAACGCCCCTCGGCTTTCGCCGTTGATCAGTGCCATCGGGATGTCTCTTTTCCTTCAGAACTACGTCCTGCTTGCTCAGACCCCCGATTTTCTCCCGTTCCCCGAACTTCTCCCCGAGTTTGAATTCATGGATCCGGTCGCACATCTCATCGGTTCGGCCGAACTGGTCATTCTTGTCGTCACCACCGTGACAATGCTTGGGCTGACCTTCCTGATTCGTTCGACCCGCTTGGGCAAAGCGATGCGGGCGACACAGCAGGATATGACGATGGCTCGCCTTGTCGGGATCAATGTCGACCGGGTGATCTCCTTGACGTTCGTTCTTGGCTCGGTCCTTGCCGCCATCGGTGGGGTGCTGGTCGGTTCCTACATGGGGCAGATCAACTTCTTTATCGGTTTTATGGCTGGGGTCAAGGCGTTCACTGCCGCGGTTCTTGGCGGCATCGGCAGCATTCCCGGCGCGGTCCTTGGTGGGGTGGTCCTCGGTCTGACCGAAGCGCTTGCCGCCGGTTACATCTCCAGCGCCTATGAAGATGTTTTCGCTTTTGGGGTGCTGATCCTTATTCTCGTCTTGCGACCCAACGGCCTGCTCGGTCGGACGGTTCGGACCAAGGTCTAGGAGGGGATGATGCGACTTGTCGGACGTTCCCTTTTGGTCGGGCTCTGGTTCATGTTCTTGACCCTTCCGCTGCTGGCGGTGCGGGTCAACACCATCACTGAGACGGTGGAGTGGCGCTGGCTCAACCTTGTCTGGGTCGGCCTTGGTACTTTCATCCTTTCACTCGCTCTTGCTCTCTGGCGTCAGCGCAGCGAAAGCCAGCCGCAGAGAGATGACGGGGAGGGGGATATCACTCCTCGTTGGCGTGAACGGCTCTTTCATGATCAGACCGTCTATCGCCCACTGCTGATCATGGCGCTGCTGGCGACACTGCTATTGCCATGGCTGGTCGATATCTACCAGATCAACATCCTGGTACTGGCGCTGATTTTTGTTGTTCTCGGGCTTGGGCTCAACATCATCGTCGGGCTTGCCGGTCTGCTTGATCTTGGTTATATCGCTTTTTTTGCTGTTGGCGCCTACACCTACGCTTTGCTCAACATTAACCTTGACCTTGGCTTCTGGGCGGCGCTTCCTCTGGGCGGCTTGGCTGGTGCCTTCTTCGGTCTTCTCATCGGGTTCCCGGTGCTACGTCTGCGAGGGGATTACCTTGCCATCGTCACTCTCGGTTTCGGTTCTATCGTCAAGATCGTCATCGAGAACGAGGATGAGCTCTTCTATGGCGCCATGGGGATCGCCGATATCCCCCGGCCTGGGCTTTTGGGCCTTGACCTAAGCCTCGACCAGTCGACCCTCTATACCTACTATCTCGTTGTTGCGTTAGCGCTGCTGGCAATCTTTGTCACCAACCGCCTAAAAGACTCCCGTCTCGGTCGAGCCTGGATTGCTCTGCGTGAAGATGAGATCGCCGCCGTCGCCATGGGGATCGATATGGCGAAGTGCAAACTTTCGGCGTATGCTTTTGGTGCCTTCTGGGCCGGCCTGGTCGGGGTTCTCTTCGCCGCCCGCAACACCTTCATTCATCCCAACAGCTTTACTTTTGCCGAGTCGGCGCTGGTTCTCTCTATGGTGGTCCTCGGGGGTATGGGCTCCATTGTCGGGGTGACCTTGGCGGCGCTGATCCTCGTTCTTCTCCCGGAATACCTGCAGGGGCTCGCCGAATACCGGATGCTCGTCTTCGGTGGGGTGATGGTGGCGATGATGGTCTTTCGCCCTCACGGTCTGATCAGTCCGAGCCGGCGTCGCTATACCCGCCCGCAAGCACAGGGGGAGGAGGGGTAGATGGCACTGCTTCAGGTCGAGAATCTCTGTATGGATTTCGGTGGTCTGCGGGCTGTCGATCAGGTTTCACTCAGTGTTGAGGATGGGGAGATCGTTGCCCTGATCGGCCCTAACGGTGCCGGTAAAACGACCTTCTTTAACTGTGTCACCGGTCATTATGCGCCCACCGGGGGAGAAATCGTCATTTCCCCGCCGCAAGGAGAGAGGGCACGCATTGACGGACTCAAACCGAACCGTGTCACCGCCCTGGGGCTCGCCCGTACTTTCCAGAACATCCGCCTCTTCCCGGCGATGACCGTCCTTGAAAACGTTATGATCGGGCGCCACTGTCGTACCCGAACCTCGCTTCTCGGGGCCATCCTGCGTGGGCCCGGTACGCGGAGGCAGGAGCGTGAGACGATCGACACGAGCTACCGCCTGCTAGAGAAGGTCGGCCTGCTCGATGTGGCTGATGAATTTGCCCGCAACCTCTCCTACGGCGGCCAACGTCGCCTTGAGATCGCTCGGGCGCTGGCGACCGATCCGTTCCTTCTGCTCCTTGATGAGCCGGCGGCGGGAATGAACCCACAGGAGACCCGTGAGCTTGACGAGTTGATCGTCCGTATCCGTGATGAGGAGGGGCTTGCTATTTTGTTGATCGAACACGACATGCCACTGGTGATGAATCTCTCCGACCGAATTTACGTGATGGAATATGGTTGTAAGATTGCCGAAGGGACGCCGCAACAGATCCGTAGCAACCCTCGCGTCATCAAGGCCTATCTTGGAGAGCAGGATGATGCTTGAGCTGCGTAACGTTTCGACCTTCTACGGTCCGATTCAGGCCCTCAAGGGGATTTCTCTGAGTGTCGCCACCGGGGAGATCGTTACCCTCATCGGTGCCAACGGTGCTGGTAAAAGCACGACCCTTCTCTCGATCAGTGGTGTTGCACCGCCGAAGCGGGGAGAAATCCTCTTCGAGGGGAGTCCGATCCATACCCTGCCGGCAGAAAAGATCGTGTCACTCGGTGTCGCTCAGGTGCCAGAAGGGCGACGGATCTTCCCTCAGATGTCGGTGCGTGAGAATCTTGAGATGGGGGCTTACCTGCGACGTGACAACGCCGGGGTTGCACGGGATGTAGAGAAGGTATGCGAGCTTTTCCCGGTTCTTGCGCAGCGGCGACAGCAACTCGGTGGCACTTTGAGCGGGGGAGAGCAGCAGATGCTTGCCATCGGCCGGGCGCTTATGGCCCGTCCTCGCCTGCTGCTGCTCGATGAGCCCTCCCTTGGTTTGGCGCCGCTGGTGATTCGCCAGATTTTCGCCACCCTGCAACAGCTTAATCGTGAGGAGGGTATGACCATCTTTCTTATCGAACAGAACGCGCATCAGGCGCTAAAAATCGCCCATCGAGGTTATGTCATCGAGAATGGTGTGCTCACCTTGAGCGACAAGGCCCAGACGCTTCTCGATCACCCCGATGTGCGTCGAGCCTATCTTGGCGGATAAAATGAACGATCACGCTGACTGGGAAGCCCGTTGCCGCCGCTGTGGCCGCTGTTGCTTTGAGAAGGTCGAGTTTGAGGGAGAGGTCTATTACACCGAGACCCCCTGCGAGAAACTCGACCTCTCCACCAACCTTTGTACCGTCTATGACGAGCGTCACACCGCTCGTCCCGGTTGTGTTCCCCTTGATCCCAAGGTGATCGCTCAGGGAATCCTTCCCGAGGATTGTCCCTATGTTGAGGGGGTCGCTGGCTACCGCGCTCCCCATCCCGCCGACGAGGGTGAAGACGACGCGTAAACCTTCTCCCTTTTCATCGGTATTTCCTGTGGTATCCTTAGCCGCTGACACAGACCTTTCAATTTTTCCAAGGAGAGAACTATGGCGCAGATTTCATTCGGAACCTCCGGATGGCGCGGAATTTTCTGTGAAGATTTCACCTTTGCCAATGTTCGGGTGGTGACTCAGGCGATCGCCGATCATCTCAATGCCGACGGGAAGGGGAAACAGGGGGTGGTCGTCGGTTATGACAGTCGCTTTATGGGGGAGCGTCTGGCACATGAGACGGTGCGGGTGTTCGCCGGGGCGGGGATTCCTTCCTTCCTTTGCGATCGCGACACCCCGACCCCAGTCATCGCCTATGAGATCATCCGTCGCAAGGCCGGTGGCGGCATCAACTTCACCGCCAGTCACAACCCACCAGAATACAACGGTCTCAAGTTCTCCCCTGCCAGTGGCGGTCCGGCGCTCCCCGAGACGACGCGCGACATCGAGCAGCGGGCCAACGCCATGCTCGGCGAGATCTGCTACCGCGAGGCGAACTTCGAGCAAGCCCAGCGCGATGGCGTGATCGCGGTGATCGACCCGCGGGCCGATTACTTCGCCGCCCTGCGCCAGCTCATCGATTTCGAGGCGATCGCTGCCTCTGGGATGACCATCGCCGTCAATCCTCTCTACGGCACCGGTCGTGGCTATCTCGATGCCCTGCTGCGCGAGGCGGGTGTGTCGGTGGTCTGTCTCAACGATCACCGTGACCCCTACTTCGGCGGCCTTCCCCCTGAGCCGTCCGAGGAGAACATCGAAGATTTCATCAGTCTGGTTAAGGGGGATCCCGCCATCCGCATCGGCCTGGCCACTGATGGCGACGCCGACCGCTACGGGATCGTCGATGCTGATGGCACCTTCATCGAACCGAACTATGTGCTGGCGCTCCTTTACGACTACATGATTCGCGTCCGCAAGCTGAGTGGCCCTGTCGCCCGCTCCGTCGCCACCTCGCACTTTGTCGATGCGGTCGCGGCCCTGCATGGCGAAGAGGTCCTCGAGACCCCGGTTGGCTTCAAGTACATCGGTGATTACATCAGCAAGGATAAAATCCTTATCGGCGGCGAGGAGAGCGCCGGGCTCACTGTGCGCGGTCATGTCCCCGACAAGGACGGGATCCTCGCCTGCCTGCTGGTCGCCGAGATGGTAGCGAAAGAGGGGAAGAGTCTCACCGATCTCCTCGCTCGCCTCTACGATCGGGTCGGTGAGTTCCATACCCGACGCGACAACATCCACCTCTCCCCCGAGCTCGAAGCGGCCTACGCCGACAAGGTCGCCTCCCCCCCGACCGCCTTCGCCGGGCGCAAGGTAGTCGAGAAGATCACCGTCGATGGCTGCAAGTTCCTCCTCGAGGACGGCTCTTGGACTCTCTTTCGCAAATCGGGGACCGAGCCGGTGGTGCGGGTCTACGGTGAGGCGAAGAATGCTGCTGCCCTTGATGAGATCATGCAGGCGGCGAGCGCTTTTATCCGCAATTAGCCCTGTCGTATCGTTGCATAAAAAAGCCCCGCCGGTTACGGCGGGGCTTTTGGTGTTTAAACATGGTGAGATCTATTTGCAGGCGGCCAGCGCCTGATCGATGTCGGCGAGAATGTCGTCGATATGCTCAATTCCGACGGAGAGGCGGATCAGGTCGGGGGTGACCCCCGAGGCGATCTGTTGCTCTTCGCTGAGCTGACGGTGGGTGGTGCTCGCAGGGTGAAGGACGCAGGAACGGGCGTCACCGACATGAACGACCAATGCGATCAGCTTGGTGCTTTCCATGAAGGTCTTTCCGGCGGCCGCTCCCCCCTTGATCCCGAAGGTGAGGACGCCGCTCGCCCCACGGGGGAGGTAGCGCTGTGCCAGGGCGTAACTCGGATGGCTGTCAAGGCCGGGATAGTTAACCCAGGAGACCTGAGGATGTTTCTCGAGGTGGCGGGCAACGGCGAGGGCGTTGTCGCAGTGACGCTCCATCCGCAGCGGCAAGGTGGTCAGGCCGTGTTGGAAGAGAAACGTGTTCATCGGTCCCGGCGTGGCGCCGAGGTCACGCATATATTGAACCCGGGCCTTGATAATGTAGGCGAGGGGGCCGAACTTCTCGACATAACGCAGGCCGTGGTAGCTGACATCCGGCTCGGTCAGTTCGGGGAATTTGCCGTTGCTCCAGTCGAAGCGGCCGCTATCGACGATCACCCCGCCGACACTGGTGGCGTGGCCGTCGATGTACTTGGTCGCCGAGTGAACGACGATGTCAGCGCCGTGTTCAAAGGGGCGACAGAGATAGGGGGTGCCGAAGGTGTTGTCGATGATCAGCGGCAGCCCCATCTCATTGGCGAGGGCCGAGAACTTTTCGAAGTCAAGGACATTCAGGCCGGGGTTGCCGATGGTTTCAGCAAAGATGCAGCGGGTCTCAGGGCGGAACGCCTTCTTGAGTTCCTCATGGCTCGCCTCGGGATCAACAAAGGTCACCTCGACACCGAGCTTGGGGAGAGTGTTGGCAAAGAGGGAGTAGGTTCCACCGTAGAGGGTGCTGGCCGAGACGACGTGCTGACCGGAACGGGCGATGTTGAGGATGGCAAAAGCCGACGCTGCCTGACCCGACGAAGTGGCGAGGGCACCGACGCCCCCTTCCATCATGGCAACCTTTCCTTCAAAAGAGTCCGTTGTCGGATTGCCAAGACGGGTGTAAAACGGATCAGCTTTATCAAGGTCGAACAGGGCTGCGACATGATCGGCGCTGTCGTATTTAAAGGTCGTACTCTGACAGATAGCCGGGATACGGGACTCCGTCGCTTTCGGCTCGTAGCTTCCCTGAACCGCCTGTGTTTCAATTTTCCATGAGGATTTCATGTGAGGGTTCTCCTTGTTATGAAGATATAAAGCGAGGCGAATTATAACAGAAGGGGAGGTGGAGGGGGAGGGAAAACCGACTCTCTTTTCGCCCAATTTCGATCAATTTATGTTAGTTTGCAGTCGTTTATTTTGTTTTTAGGGAGGACTCTATGGAGGGACGCTCGTTGCTTTGTTTTGCCCATCGCGGTGCGCGCGGTCATGCGCCGGAGAACACCCTGTCGGCGATGCGAACGGCGCTAGAGTTGGGCGCGCCCTGGGTCGAGATCGATGTTTTTCTCGTTGATGACGAGCTCGTCGTCTTTCACGATGAACGGCTTGAGCGGACAACCAATGGCAACGGTTTGCTGCAAAAGAAAAGCTTTGCCGAACTGCGTCAACTTGATGCCGGAAACGGTGAACAAATCCCGACCCTCGATGAGGTCTGCGCCTGTATTGACCGTCGCGCTGGAATTAATATCGAGCTTAAAGGGGGGGGATGTGCCGAGGCTGTCGCCACGGCGTTGGAACGATGGGTTGCGCAAGGCTGGAATCGTGACGACTTTCTCGTCTCCTCTTTCGATCATCGACAGCTGCAGCAGTTTCATCGCCTTGCCCCCGAGGTGCGGATCGGGGCCCTTCACTGTTCATTGCCCATTGATGACGCTTGTTTTGCCGAAGAACTCGATGCCTACTCGGTGCATCCATCCATCGAGTTTGTCGATGAACGTTTCGTTGCCGACGCCCACCGTCGAGGTCTTAAGGTCTATGTCTATACCGTTAATTATTACGATGATATTGCCCGAATGGTTCAGCTTGGTGTCGACGGGGTGTTTAGCGACTATCCTGAAAGAATTCTTTCGAAAAGATGAATTTTAGCATCTTAATCAGTTGCTTGGCTCTCAAGTTTAAGGATTTGGTTGATGAGAGAACGAGCCGCGATAAATTTTCTGATCGCTCGGAAATTTAATCGAATCTGTAGACTGTTCGACCCGTTGTGGAGGTGTTGATGGATCTGCTACTGATTCACCCTCCGGCCTGCAAGCCGGCTGAACCCCCGCTGGGGATGGCTGTGCTGATCGGGGCGTTGCGACAGCATGGCTTTGCTGTGCAGCAGTACGACCTCAATCTCGAGGCCTACCTGTACCTTCTCGCACCGCAGAGGGCTGAGCGTGCTGCAGTAGGCAGCGTCACAACAGCGCAGCGCCGGGCACTCAAGCATGCCGACGAGGCGCTGAGCCTGTTGCGCTCCCCCGCGTCGTTGCGTTCTCAGTCGCGTTACGAAACGGCGGTGCGGCACCTTAACACCCTCCTTGCTCTCTACGGCGAGAGCGGGGAAAAATTGACTCTTGGCGATTATACCCATGATCGGCTCTCCCCCTTTTCGCTGTTCGATCTGGCGCAGGTTGTTCAGGGTAAGGCGACCACCCTTTTCAATTCTTGGCTGAGTCAGACGATCCTCCCATGCATCGTTACTCTCGCTCCGAAGGCCGTGGCTCTGAGTGTTAACTACCGGCATCAGGTGCTGCCGGCCTTCGCGCTGGCCGGGATGTTGCGTCGTGCCCTACCGACGCTCAAAATCTATGGCGGCGGCGGGATGTTCTCTTCCTGGCGCAACACACTGCGCGCAGCCAACCAGAAGCTTCCTCCCTTTGACCGGATTATCTTTGGCCCGGGAGAGGGGCCGTTGCAGCAACTCTTGACCCAGTCGGCTCCTGATGATTATTGGTTGGAGGGGCGGCAGGGGGAGTATCTCCCTGATTTTAGCAATCTTGATCTGCCGGCCTATCTCTCACCCCGTCCGGTCCTGCCGCTGACAACCTCACGTGGCTGTTATTGGCAGCACTGTCGTTTCTGCCCTGAGGCCGAGTCACCGACCCACCCCTACGGCGCGCTTGCGGCGGCCGAGGTTCCGGCCCTTTTGCGCACCTTGACTCAGCGTTATCATGTGCAGCATCTGCATTTAACCGATAACGCTATCCCCCCGGTGACGTTACGGGCGCTTGCGGCTCCCGGAGCCCTGCCGCCTGAGCTTGTGTGGCATGGTTTCGTCCGCTTTGAGCGGTTGCTGTGTGAGCCGGATCTGGTGCAGGGGCTCGCCGCCAACGGCTGTCGCCTGCTGCAGCTTGGGCTTGAGAGCGGCTCGCAGGCGGTCCTCGACCGGATGGGGAAGGGGACGCAGCTCGACGATGTGATCGTCATCCTCAAAACACTTAAGAAAGCGGGGATCGCGACCTATGTGTATATCATGGTCGGGACCCCCGGCGAGAGTCGGGAAGAGGCTGAGGCGACCCGCATCTTTCTCGAAGAACACGCCGATCTTATTGGCTATCTCAACCTTTCACTGATGAACCTGCCGCGCGAAGCCTCACTGCTCGAGACACCGCAAGCATTTGGTATCTGTGAGGTGGCGTTGCCGGGGGATGACGCCCCCCTCGGGCTTTACCAGCGCTTTACCAATGAGGGGTGGGGACGGCGTGAGGCACGTCGTTTCCTCGCCACGCTGCAAAGCGCTCCGAAAATCAGAAAAATCCTGCAGCGTACGCCGCCGTGGTTCACCTCGAACCACGCTTTCTTTTTCTCGCCGAATCAGAGGTGATCTGTCCAGATGTCTCTTGATGCTCCCCTTATCGCCTCCTTGGTTGACGAACTGCGACCCTCTCTGACAGGAGCGGCAATCAATAAGATTTATCAAGTCGGTGCCGACGATCTGCTGCTGCGGCTCTGGAACGGCCGCGAGAACCTGCGTCTGTTGCTCAGTGTTGCTCCCGCAGTGGCCCGCCTCCATCTCACTACCGTTTCCTGGCCGACCCCCACGGCACCGCCCCGTTTCGGGCAACTGCTGCGATCTCGTTTGCGGCGTCTGCTTGCCATCGATGTGGCACCGCAGGAACGCATCCTCTATTTCACCTTTGTCGGGAGTGACAATAAATCGTGGAAGCTGGTCGCCGAGCTCTTTACCACGGCGGGGAACCTACTGCTGCTTGATGATCAAGGGGGGATTGTCGATCTGCTGCATCGCCGTGTTGAAACTGGCCGCGATCTGGAACCGGGAGCACTCTACCACTCTCCACCTCTTCCCCGAGGTGAGAGACTCTCTTCGGTAGAACTGGCAGATCAGCAGGCCGCTTTGAGCTGTGGTCTGACGATCGAGGCGTGGCAGGCCGCGCGAGCCGCCAGGGAGGGGCGCCCAGGATGGGGGGACTGGCAGGGGAAGGCGATTCTCTTCGCGACTCCGCCGCTCTTTCTGCCTCTGAAGAAGAGCCAGAGTTTTGCCACTCTCTCGCAGGCGGTCGAATCGTTCTACGCCGAGCGCTCTACCTCGCGTCTCTTTGCGCCGGGACGCGACGAATTGGCAAAACGGTTGGCAAAAGAGCAAACGCGTCTTGAAAAGCGTCTGAAGAAGCTCGCCAGTGATGAGCGGGCGGCGCTCGGCCATGAACGATACCGGCAACAGGGGGATCTTCTGGTCGCCAACCTGCATCGCCTGCGCCGCGGGATGCCAACGGTCACTCTGGATGACTGGTACGGCGAATCCGGTGCCACCTGCAACATCGCTCTTGATCCGGCGCTGACCCCGCAGGAGAATGTCGAGCGCTACTACAAACGCCAGCGCAAGGGAAAGCGCGCCCTCGTCCATATCAAACGCCGCCGCGACGAGACACAGCAAGAGTTGCAGTGGCTCGACGGAATCGCCCAAGCGCTCAAGGAGTGCCGAGACAGCGACGATCTCACTGCTCTTATCGATGAGATGCGGGATGAAGGGTTGCTCAAAGAAAAAACGACATCTGCGCGGCGGCGACCGTCGCGCGCTCCGGAGCAGGGGGTGCGCCGAGCCCGGACGCCCGGTGGTTACGCCATCTTTTGGGGGAGCAACAATCGCAGCAATGACCATGTCAGTCGCCAGTTGACCCGGCGGGACGACCTCTGGTTCCATGCCCTGAACTCTCCCGGCTGCCACGTCTGTCTGCGGCGTCATGGAGAGGAAGAGGTCTCCGAGAGCGATCAGCGCTACGCCGCCGCCATCGCCGCCGGCTATTCCCGCGCTCAAAATGAGGGGCACGTCGATGTCATGGTAACCGAAGGGCGTCATGTCCATAAGCCAAAAGGGGCCAAGCCGGGGCTGGTTCAAGTCGAGCAGTATCGGACTCTGCGTGTCACGCCGAGACGGCTTGAAAGTAAAGAGCTCGAATCGTCGCTGAAGTGAGGGCCATCAATTTACCAACAACGTTTTTTTTGTTGCTTTGGTCGGTCTCTTTTGTTATAAACACCCTCGCTTCACGCCGAAGTGGTGGAATTGGTAGACACGCTAGGTTCAGGGTCTAGTGGCCGTAGGGCCGTGGGAGTTCGAGTCTCCCCTTCGGCACCAAAAAGAAATAAGCTGTTGAAATCGTTAGACTTTAGCAGCCAAATTGACAGCGCTACACAAAATGCTACACTGAGAGGTGAGCTACGTGAGCGCTGTTTTTTTATGTCCGGACAACATGATTCTACGTAATGGCATATACCACTACCGCAGAAGAGTGCCTTCTGATCTTGTTGAGTTGCTTGGCAGGAAAGAGATCACTAAGTCTCTTAAGACTGACAAGGTGCTCGATGCTACCCGCCTGAAGAACAAGCTTGATGCAGATCTTGAAGCATTTTATCAAGCGTGCAAGTTCAATGCGTTAGATCAAAGTATTGCTCGTGTAAGGCTCAAGAACATCCTGTCAGGCAAACCCACCCCTTACTGTGCCTCCACAAGAAGAAAGTCCCGCAGAGGCCGAATCTCGCACTTCTAGCAAGCAAAACAAGACCGTTCATATCCCCTCTCGTAAGCGCAGAGGTAGTAAGGATAAGCTGTTGTCTGACGCAGTGGTTGCATACTGTCGAGAGTACGAGGGGCGATGGAAGGACACTACCCGCCAAGAGTTCAATAGTCAGTTTGAGATTATTGTCGAGATGCTTGGCAATCCATCGTTGAATAATATTGAACGACCTGATCTTGTTGAGTTCAGGGATGCTTTGGCAGAGACCAGATCACCAGCTACTGTGAACAAGTATATGAGTCAGCTGTCAACTCTGCTTGGTTATGCAAGTACGTTGCAATGGATCAGTGGTAATCCTGCTCAGCGGCTAAGCCTGCCAGACAGAAGGCGTGAAGATGAGATACGTGTTGCGTGTACTAATGCAGACGTAAAGGCCATATTCGAAGCGCTGCAGCAGGACAAGAAGACCTTCTACGAGTCTGGCCGATATGAAAGATATTGGTTGCCATTGCTTGGTCTTTATACTGGTGCCAGGGTCAATGAGTTGGCCCAACTCTCTGTAGATGATGTTTCCATTGAAGAGGGTATCCCAGCTATAAGGATTACGGCTCAAGGTGATCCTCTCAAGAGGCTCAAAAGTGAGAGCGCCAGACGTGAGATGCCTCTGCACAATGATCTGCTTACGCTTGGTTTTATGATCTACGTGAACAACATCAAAGCTCAGGGGCATGAAAAACTCTTTCCGAGCTTAAAGCCTGGGCCAAAAGGCTATTCGCACTACTTTGTCGCAAAGCACTTTACAGGTAAGAATGGCTGGATGCGAAGAAGTGTTCCTTCTGTGTCAGATAAAATCACATTCCATAACTTTAGACACACAGTGGCTACGCAACTGAAAAACTCAGAGGAGCAGGAGCGGCTCATAGAAGAAATCATGGGCCACAAGCACTCTTCGCTGTCTTTAGGCCGTTACGGAAAGCCCTACAAACTCGATATCAGACAACGGGCAATCAACAAGATAGATTACGGTATCATTCCTCAACCAGTTGAAGAGGAATCGGATTATTACTGTGATGAGCGTCAGACGACAATAGAGCGAATTTATTTATCCTGTGGGGATACCAGAGTTCAGATTGATCCGCATAGCAAAGAGACACCCCAAGAACTAAGGCAATACCAGCGTCCTGACCTTCATGGATATAGTGTGTTCCATCAAGAGATTTATCAGTTTATGCAGGAGCCTACATTATCTCAGAAATGATACGACTGTGCTGTTCGATAGCGACTGGTCGTTATGGTAAGAGGTATAGACCTGCTGTGTTGTTGGAAGCGTTGGAGAAGTTGGATTATTGAAAGGTGATATGTGTTGCAGATAGTTGAATATGTGTGACGAGGGTTGGCGCGGGCTCTAGGCTGGAAAATTGGCTTGGCTCGCATTTTTTTACTTGACCGGTAAACGTTGGTGAACTATGGTTTACCTAACTTGGCCGAGAGGAGAGATCATGCCCAAAAAAGCATTCCATGTTCCAGATGAGCACATCGAGACATATGAAAAATTTAAAGAGACAATTGAAGCTCAGGGAGAAACGATATCTGGGGTACTCATTAACTTTATGAGAAATTACATCGCAGAAGAGCATGCCCACCTTCAAGGGGTTGAAGAGTTCTTTTTGTGGGAAGGTACTCGCGATTATGGTGCTGAGTGCTCAGGACGCCTGGTAAGGTTTTATGGGAAAAAGATAGCAAGTGCGACTGGAGATATCGAGAACAACAAACAGAGTCAAATTTTATACTACACAAAGAAAAGGAAGTTCTTGCTTTATCGTGAAACAGAGATTGAGGGTGCAGGAATAATTAAATCTAAAATTACCATAAAAGATACATTTGGAGAATTGAGTTGTCTTCTTCCTGGGATCATTAGTGAGACAAATAAAAGTCGTGACGTTGCAGAACTGCTTGACGTGTAAAAAAGAAAGGAGGTGTGCTTATGGCTAGTCGTGCAAGTCCGTTGGCTTTAAATAAGGCGACCCCCTGAGCTGCGCCAACAGTTTCAGGGGGCCAAAGCAAAATGTCTGTCAACATTTTGGCGACCAGTCTATCAAAAATCGTGGATTGGCGCAATAAGGAGGACATCATGTCCGACATTCCTACCACTGATGCACCCGCATTTTCTCGTGAAGAGATTGTGCAGCATCTCAAAGAGAAAGACCCCACCTACCTCAAGCTGATCGCTAAGCTTAATGAGGTCAGCAACAACCTCGACTTTCTGAAAGATGATGCCTGGATCGAACGTGCCATCAAGGGCCTTGATAAGCCCAACATTGATGAGCGTGTGGAATCCCAGATCCGGACCAACGTACTTAAGGAACTCCGCAATAAAGCCGCAATGCGTGCTGAAGTTGGTGAAGCGTATGTTGCTCCCACCAAGGAGCAAGTCGATGCCGTGGTAGACCGCCGTAAGTCTGAACGCCAACAAGCAATCGAAGATAAGATGAATCAAAAGATTGCTAAGGCGCATGCAGCACTAGCCAGCCAATCGTAAGATGGCAAGAAAAGCCCCTGGGCAACTGGGGGCTTTATTCTTTAAAGCGGTAGTGGCTAATCCGGTACTACTGTCTCTATCCCTGCCATATTCCCTTATTTAAATAGCTCCACTTATAGGTGCGGAATACTTTGCCATTGCCGTGTTCATGCGGCTTTGGTGGTGGTAGAGGTCTATACATTTGTTGTCTGGGTTTAGACCTTTGCGATAGGTGCAAATCTGTAGCAACTCGTGATGAAGAAAAGGCTCTGTATGAAGTTCAAAATCCCTTGGAGAGATTGAAACACAATAGCTGTTATAGGGGTTGATTTGAGGACTATTGGTAACCCCGGGGGTCTGTTTCTTGGAGAAATAGTTATGAATATAGAATATGAATATGTTGAAGATGGTGAGACGCGAACGCGTGATATTGAGATTGCTGATACGTATGAGAATGAGTATCTGAAGTCGAGAGCTTTGGACTTTCACAAGACCAGCACTGAACCTGAGTTTATTCGTGCAGCTAACTTTTTATGTGAACAGATTGGATATAGTGAAAGTCGTGAAGATGGGAATGTTACGCATATGCTGACTTTGGTATCTGATCTATACCATTGTTATTGTGGATATCGTGAACGCTATCTTAGAGTGCGGATGTCTAAGAATGACCCTAAACGTAATTTAGCTGATAGGTATAACAGGCTTGGCATTAAACCATATCCTTTAAATAAATGTTTACGTGGGCTTCTGAGGCTTCGCTATATTGAAAGGCAGAAGGGGTACTTTAACCTTGTCTCTAAGGATGGTTATCTAACTCGCATACGTGCAACAGAGAAGCTAGTACGGCTTCTAGAGGATGTATTCTCTGTGAACGTTGATATGGTTACAACATGTCCGCAACAGGAGCTTATTCTTAGAAGGACTGCACCTTTAGATAGAAAGATTACGTATAAAGACAAAAGCAGTATTGTTAAAGAGTTCGTTATCAAAGTTAAGTATCTCGAAGATTATCGTGACGATGAACACACAATGCGTTGGAGAGATAAGCTGAATCAGTACAACGAACTATTGGCCAACACGTATATTGATATTGATCAGTGGTGCTTTAGCTATGACGAAGATAAGGAAATAGTTATTGATCTAAGTGACAGGACTGTGCGTAGGTCTTTTAGTCATTCTGCTTTTACGAAGAACGGAATGTTCTACGGTGGTTTTTGGCAGAAGCTACCAGAAGAGATAAGAGATCGAATCATCATTGATGGCCGTCACGTAGTAGAGGTGGATTTCTCTGGGATCATGGTACATATCATCTATGCTATGAAAGGGCTTAAGCTTAAGGAGCTAAACAGGAATCCATATATCTATGCTAAGGATAACGATCCTGACAACAAGCGTGAGTACATAAAAAAGCTGATGAATGCAGCTCTTAATATTGATGAGAGCGATGGTAATGGACCCTATGCTCAGCGTTCAGTGATGGCTGTACTAGATGCTGTTAAAAAGGATGCTACACGTATAAATAAAAGGTTTCCTGTTATCTATAGCGATTATTCTGATCTGATGAAAAAGCTCTGGAAGATGTTACGTGAGATAAAGAGCTATCACTCTGATGTTGCTGGTATGTTTGGTACTGGTACAGGAATTAGGACTTTGTTCTATGACTCGCAGATAGCTTATAAAGTTATTAATGTAATGACGAACAGGCGAATACCTGTTCTCTGTATCCATGATAGCTTTATCTGTGCTGAACAACATGTAGAACTGTTAAAAGAGCAGATGTCCAAGGCTTTTGTGGTTGTGCTTAATCAAGTGAGCTACAAGTGTGCTGGTACACGTAATGTTACGCTTGAAGATGTAGCTATGACACAATCTTCACTTATGAGAAAGCTACCTTTATCTAGGACTGCACCAAGGGCTAAACTGATAAGCACACCTAAGCCTGTGACACAAAGATATAGTACTAAGCATCAAAGGCTGAGCTCTTGGCTAAGCACTAAGCGTATCCCTATTAATATTACTTTTAGAATCAATAAGCATGGCATTGTCTCAAACAATGCCCTTAGTACTGTTTCTTAAAGCTACAACCTTTAGTTCTCTTGACTCACGCTTAAGCATCTGGAAACAATCACTTGAGCTATTCTGCTTAAGCTCACTTATCACTAATTGCTAACCGGTCAGCACGCCCACGTGCTTCCCTCACTATTGTATTACTGTTCTTCCATAGTGGGGGCAATAAGAGGGCTTAGCCTTGTGTTTATGCGGCTTTGCGGCGAAACGAGGTTCTCTTGGAGGCATGACGATAACGGTGAGGTAGTTAAGTATGTTGGAGTCGTAATCCCTAAGGGAACCTAGAGATGTTCCAGTGTAGTAGGTGTACTAATCCTGTGCAGTGAGGTTGAGAATCCGTGTAATACTGTGCGCTGGATTACTGGTACTAAAAACATGTAACTATTTGCAATGTAAAGACAAATTCATCCTGTGTGGCTTTCTGGCTCGGTGCTTTCGAACCAAGGCTGGATCGCAGCCCAGCATTTAAGCGGGTTTGCGAAGTTGCAGAAATAAGCAGAGGGGACGCGCTTGTTCTGAGGTTCAGGAGGTCAGAGCGCTAATATTGTATGCAAGTTATTGCCAATTAGTGCCTTTAGGCCATTTTAATCTACGGTAGCCTTGGATTTTAGGTGCTCTGCTGTTAGCCTTGGTCAAGACCATATTGCTTTTGCTATGGGCTTTTGCCGTCCTGTAACGAAAGAAGTTGTCATTTGTTTTGATCTAAATGAATTAGGGGGTTTTTGTGATGAAGTTTCTTTCTTTATCTTTGTTTCTTTTTTTTCTGATGATAGCTTCAGGCTGTACATCTGCAATTAAATCTGCAGGGACAAGTGGAAGCATATCAACTGTTAAAGTTTATCTAGATGAAGGTGCTGACATAAACGCAACAGACAGAGACGGTGGATCTCTTCTGTTTTATGCTTGTACATCTGGAGATGTAGATCTGGCAGAATACCTTCTTGATAATGGTGCCAATGTAGATGTAGGCGCAACAAGAGGAAACACCCCTTTTGTTAGCGCTTCAATCCTTAAAAAGTATCCAGCGATGAAGCTATTGCTAGAAAGAGGAGCAGATCCCAATCATGAGACTCAATTCGGAACGGCATTTACCTTTGCAGCTCATTTTGGCCACTCTGAAACGGTCAAGTTTCTGCTGGGTATCGATGATATTGATGTTAATGTTAAGGGCTTTCGACGCATGACACCTTTAGAAGGTGCAGATAAACATCGTTTTTTTGATATAGTCAGGATGATTTTGGAGTCAGGCAAATACATAGATGATGAAGGCAATCCCATAAATATACACTTGGCGGTTAAATATCTATCTATAAATCTTTTGGAAAAATTCCTAGAGTCAGGAATAGATCCTAATTTAAGAGATGAGGACAATAAAACCCCATTAGATGTGTTGGAGTCAAAGGATTCATTAGACTTTTTCATGAAGGATGATGAAAAGAAACTATATGATGAGGTTGCACGCATGCTTCTTGAAAACGGCGCCGATCCATATATGACAAACTCATCCAATGTCCCAATTATTTACAATGCAATAAAGGCAGACAATACACCGTTTCTCCTAGCCCTAATAAAGGCGGGGTTGGATTTAAATGAGCCCCATGATGGCTAAACACTTCTTCATGTTATAGCGGAGCGTGACGACATACTCAGGGCTAAGATGACTGCAAAGATGTTTGTTAAATATGGAGCAGATCCGACAATTAGCAATATCAATGGTCAAACTCCAGACGATATTTTTGCAGAAAAAGATCGTATAGCAGCCGAAAAGGAACGTAAAAAAGAGCAGAGGAGACAGGAAGAACTCAGGCGCAAGAGGGAGCAAAACAATCAGTTGTTTAATCAATTGTTTGCAGCCTCAGCTGGTGTGGCTATGGGGTCAGCTATAAAAGATGCAGGCGGTTCTGCTGATCGTGTTGTTGATTCTGGAATGGCCGTCTATAAGGACATCTCCAGCGGAACAACCAGCAATATGCAGAGCTTGACGGAGCAATATCGTCAAGAGAACAGTCTCATTGAAGCTAGGAGTCAGCAAAGACTCCAAGAAGCCACAGAGAGAGCTGATATGGCTGCAGCAAAACAGGCTGCAGAGATTGAAACTAGAAAATCGGCTTATAACGACTGCATCGGTACCGGCGGGAGGTGGACTGGAGACGCATGTGTTGCTGTTGATGGGACGATCAAAAAGGTTGATTATGCGAAGGTTGTCAGCACCGTTCAGCCGGCTCAGGTTGCAGCCGCGAGCAATAAGTTACAGCCTAATTACAACCAGCAGGAGATGGATGGAGAAAGGTTTAATTCATCGTCTTTGTTTAGCTCAGGCAATAAAAATGTATTTACTGCAACAGTTAAAGGTACTGTGTATACAGTTGAAAAAAATCCTTCTAAATATGTTGGGATGTATGAATCTACTGCTGCTCGTTGTGATTGGAAATATCGTCTGACTGAAGGCGGGAGAGGCTGGCTTCACATTCAGACAACCCGCAAGAATGGAACTTACTATTATGACGATGCGAGCAAACAGGATATCGTTCGGTGGGGTAGAGCTATAGACCCTGTGAGTGGTCAGTCACTTAAAAAAGCACAAAGATCCCTTTCCGGTGGGCCTTCTGAGGCTGAAATAATTATCTTTGAAGTTGAAGAGTGTCCCGGTGGACATGGAACCTGTAAGGATCCTGGCACATATTCTGTTGATGGTTTTGAGCACAACAATTACACCATGCTTGGTACTGCTAAAAAGTTGAATTAGAAATGATGATCTCATAAATACGATCTATTGATCTGCATAGATTTCCATTGAGGCATGGCCCACAAGGCTGTGCCTCTTTTTTTCTTCTCTGCATACGAGTATCAGCAATCAAGCTGGTCTCAAACAAAGAGGAGAAAAGGCATGAGCAGCAAGGTCTATGACATCGTAACGCAACAAATCACATCACTCTTAGAGAAAGGAGATATCCCATGGAAGAAGCCATGGAAAAGCACATCTGGCCCACGTAACCTAATAACAGGTAAATCTTATCGCGGCATTAATTCTTTCATCCTTAACTGTTCACCCTGCCAATCGCCCTACTGGTTAACCTATCGTCAAATACAGGCCAAATATGGACGCCTGAGAGCAGGTTCTAAATCACAGTTAATAGTGTTCTGGAAATGGATAGATAAGAAAGATAACGAAGAAGTTAACGATCCAGATACAGATAACACGAAAGGCAAGATTCCACTCCTACGTTACTATCTCGTCTTCAACCTAGATCAAGTTGAAGGCATCCCACGCCCTCCAGAAGAATCAATCACTAATCCCTTCACACCAATCCAACAAGCAGAACAGATCATAGAGGCCATGCCGTTAAGACCAGAGATGAGGTATGGCAGCAATAACGCAGCCTATAGCCCCATGTTGGATTACATCACACTTCCCGCCAAGGAATCATTCCACTCTCCAGAAGAGTTCTACAGTACAGCTTTCCATGAGTTAGCCCACGCTACAGGCCATAAGAGCAGAGTCGGCAGAAAAGGCATCTTGGAACCTTCATTCTTTGGAAGTCATACCTATTCGCAAGAGGAGCTAGTGGCAGAGTTTGCAGCTTCCATGCTCTGTGGTGTCAGTGGCATCGAGCAAGCCACCATCGAGAACAGTGCAGCCTACATACAGGGGTAGCTAAAGGTCTTGAAGTCGGACAAGAAGCTCTTAGTTCACGCAGCAGCTCAGGCACAGAAGGCCGCAGACTTCATCCTGAGAAGAGAACATAGCCAAGACCAGTAACCACTACAGACAATCTAATCAATGCGGAGAAGGAGCCCAGGCATAGAGCCTAAGGCTCCTTTTCGCGTTTATGGAGGAGACCATGACACCTTTATCCGCAGCAGTAAGAGACATGACGTTTAACGAACAAGTGGAATATGGCCTGTGCACTAGAGGGCTCATGCTGGAACAGGGACCACGGACCTATCGCTTATCTGCTGGGACTACAGACACCGTTCATGTCTTTGAAGAGAGCACCATCCTCTATGTGCTGACAGTTAACCTGCATCTCGAATATGTGGCTTTGGACTGGTATCAGGGTAATGAGCCTGAGCCGATAGATAGCGTGTTCTTGCAAGGTGAGGCGATCAACGAATGCATAGGGTGCGACTGGAGGGATATTAGCGAACTGGAGCTGGCGAAGAGGTTAGCTCTGCTCTTTGCGTAACAGCTAAAAACATCAATATCAATCAGACAAGGCGGTATGCGAACCCATGGTGGGTACGCTGCCGCCTTTTGTCGTTTAAGAGGAGGCAGATATGGAAGCCAAAAGCATCAGACTAAAAACCATCAAAGCCGTATGGGACACGTTAACCATCAAGGAACCGTTGCCTGACTACCTGAGAGCAACTAGAAAGATAACCTCATCCAGCGATGTATATCGCCTGTTCCGTTACCTTTGCCATGAGACCAAAGAGCACTTTGTCACCTTACATCTAGACACCAAGAACAAGATCGTATGCGTAGATCAGGTATCCGTGGGGAGCTTGAATGCAAGTGTGGTTCATCCACGAGAAGTATTGAAGACAGCGCTACTGAGCTCAGCTGCAGCCATAGTGCTGATCCATAACCATCCGTCTGGAGATCCAGAGCCTTCATGTGAAGACACCTTGCTAACTACGAGGCTAAAGGAATGTTGCGAGCTGTTAGGAATAAGGTGCCTGGACCATGTCATCGTGTGTTCTGACGAATATGTCAGCTTTGCAGATCGGGGGCTGATATGAGTGTCTATAAGCGTGGCAAATACTTCTACATGAACTTTACGGTGAACGGCATCAGGATCTTC
>PKUF01000049.1 GCA_002869635.1 Desulfuromonas sp.
CCAAGCCGTTCGTTATCATGGTTGTCGGTGTCAATGGGGTCGGGAAGACAACGACCATCGGCAAGTTGGCGAACCAGTTCATTAATGATGGCAAAAAAGTCATTCTCGGGGCTGGTGATACCTTCCGTGCTGCCGCAGCTGAACAGTTGCAGATCTGGGGCGAGCGAGCCGGGGTCGATGTGATCAGGCATGCTGAGGGAGCCGACCCGAGTGCGGTTGCCTTTGATGCGGCCAAGGCGGCTGTCGCGCGTAAGGCGGACATCCTCCTGCTCGACACTGCGGGGCGCCTGCACACCAAGGTCAACCTGATGGAAGAACTCAAAAAAATCCGGCGGATTCTCGACCGTGAGATCCCCGGGGCTCCGCATGAGGTTCTTCTGGTTCTCGATGCGACAACGGGGCAGAACGCCCTGACTCAGGCGAAGCTGTTCAATGAAGCGGTCGACCTGGACGGGATCGCCCTGACCAAGCTCGACGGGACGGCCAAGGGGGGGATTGTCATTGCAATCGCCGCCGAATTGAAAATTCCCGTGCGCTTTGTTGGAATCGGTGAGAAAATAGATGATCTGCGCCCCTTTGACGCGGAAATGTTTGTTTCGGCTCTCTTTGGCCAGGATAAGATCGACTGATGGATACGCTCTCCCGTCTTGAACAAGCGCTTGTTGACCTGCTGGAGGAAAAACGCAAACTGCAGAGTGAGGTTCAGCGCCTGGAACGGGAGAAGAAGGAATGGAAGGTGGAGCGTAGTCGTCTCGCCCTGGAGATTGACCGTATTTTGGAACGGATTGACAGTGCCGCCGAGGAGGACTCTTGAGTTCGACACTGCGTATCAGAATACAGGGGCGCGAATATTCCCTGCTTACCCAGCAGTCCGAAGAGGAAACCCAGCGGGTCGTTGTTTTCGTCGAGCAGCTGCTTGCAGAAACGGCTGCCAGTCGCTCGGTAGACACGCGCGATCTGACCGTTCTCGCCCTGCTTAATCTGGCCGGGCAGTTTCTCCGGTTGCAGGAAGAGCATGAGCAGAAGGCCGCCGAACTGGAAAGCCGTCTGCAGCGGATGATTGACCTGCTTGACGATGCCGGAGAGTGCGGATAATTCTGGTTGCTAAAAATACCCTGAAAAATGTATTATGGACCATTGGACATCGTTCAAAGGCCCTGTGCGCAGGGATTCAGATAGATTGGTAAGGCACTGAAAGATAGACACACCGTTCCCGGTGTTTCACTCCCTGCTTGTGGGCAGGGGGATTGCAGCTTAAAGCACAAAGGCGCAGCCGGCCCCGTTTCCTCCAGACACTGCTGTCTGCCGATACCTGAAGTTGTTCCGTCCAGCGTTGATCGAACACGCTTCTCAGGCTGCATTTATCGACACGCTCTCCTCACTCATCGAGTGCCTCTCCTCTGCTTGTTTCCCCGTTTGTCTTCATGTGCAGGTTGAAAAATGTGTGATCCGGTCATTGAAAAAGCGGAGATTCGACGCCGTTTTCTGACTGAACGCAGACGGCTGACTGACGATCTCTATCGCGACATGAGCCTGCGCGCTCAGCAGGCGCTGCTCGCCGAGAACTGTTTTGCTCAGGCCGGGACCCTGGCTCTCTATAGTGCGGTGAATAAAGAGGTTGCAACTGATCTGCTCTTTGCCGTTGCGCAGCAACAGGGGAAGCGGGTTCTTCTGCCGCGGGTTCGGGGCGAGGAGCTGGAGTTCTGCGAGGTCGCCACATTGGATAACCTGCGACCGGGGGCATTTGGTGTTCTTGAGCCGGCCGGGGGGGCGGTTGCCCTAACCGAACTTGAACTGGTTATTGTACCCGGGGTGGTTTTTGACCGGCGCGGTTATCGCCTGGGGTACGGGCGTGGTTATTACGATCGTGTCCTTGCCGGGGTTGCCGTTGATTGCATCCCGGTTGGTCTTTGTTTTTCGTCTCAGCTTTGCCCGCAGTTGGCGGCGGAGGCGCATGACCGCAAGGTCAAATATCTGGCAACTGATGCCGGATTTTTCCCCTGTCATGACGTGGTGGCAGGTTCTACATAATCTCTGCAACGGGAGGGACTGACTGTGCAGAATCCAATTCTCTTGATTTTACTGGTCCTGGCCGCTTTGGCTGCCGGGGTATTTTTGGGAATATTTCTCAGGCGTAAGCTTTCCGAATCAACCGTGAACAATGCCAAGATTGAGGCGGAAAAACTAGTCAGCGATGCAACCAAGGAGGCTGACTCCATCCGCAAAGAGGCAACGATTCAGGCCAAGGATGCCGTTCTTGAAGCCAGGGCGGAGTGGGAGCAGGAAGCGCGTGAATTGCGCCGTGAAATCCAGGTGCATGAAAATCGCCTGCAACAGAAAGAGGAAAACCTTGAGCGCAAGCTCGATCATGTCGAGGAGCGCAACGAGGAGCTGAATAAGCGCGATGCCCAGTTGCGGCAGCAGGGGGAGCGGATACAGAAGAAGGCCGCGGAAGTCGATGGGTTGCATGAAGAACAGACCCGAGAGCTGGAAAAGATTTCCGGAATGACGACCGAGCAGGCGAAACAGCAGCTGATCGATTCAATGCTCAGCGAAGCCCGCCACGATGCGGCTAAGAGTATCAAGCGGATCGAGGATGAGGCCCTGGAGACCGCGGACAAGAAGGCCAAGAAGATTCTGGCCCTCTCCATTCAGCGTTATGCCGGTGAATTTGTTGCCGAGAAAACCGTCAGCGTTGTGCCGTTGCCGTCCGATGAGATGAAGGGTCGGATTATCGGTCGCGAAGGGCGGAATATCCGCGCCATCGAAGCGGCAACCGGGATTGATCTGATTATCGACGATACGCCCGAGGCGGTTGTTATCTCCGGTTTCAATCCGGTTCGTCGTGAAGTGGCCCGAATTGCCCTTGAGCGGTTGATTGCTGATGGGCGGATCCATCCCGCGCGGATCGAAGAGTTGGTGCAGAAGGCCCAGGAGGATGTCGACGAGGAAATCCGTCAGGCCGGCGAGCAGGCGACCTTCGATGTCGGGGTGCATGGGATTCACCCGGAAATCATCAAGCTCATCGGACGCCTCAAGTATCGCACTTCCTACGGTCAGAACGTATTGCAGCATTCCCTTGAGGTTGCTTTCCTCTGCGGCATTATGGCTTCAGAGCTCGGCATCAACGTGAAGCAGGCCAAGCGCGCCGGCCTCCTTCACGATATCGGCAAGGCCGTTGACCATGAAATCGAAGGCTCCCATGCGGTGATCGGCGCGGACCTGGCCCGCAAGCATGGCGAATCCCCCAAGATTGTTCATGCTCTGGCGGCTCACCACGAAGATGAAAAGCCGGAAACCGTCCTCGCGGTTCTGGTTCAGGCCGCCGACGCCCTCTCAGGAGCGCGCCCCGGGGCCCGTCGCGAAATGCTGGAAACCTATGTCAAGCGTCTCGA
>PKUF01000110.1 GCA_002869635.1 Desulfuromonas sp.
AAAGGGGCTGTCGAGAACCAAGGCCGCGAGACGCTCCTTGAAGGGCGTGGTTGCGACGGTTTTGACAGCGATAGCGGCGCCGATACTTTGGCCGAGGACGATTAGCGGCATATCCGCGCTTTCAGGGAAACGGTTCAGCGCCTCAAGAGCTGCTGCTGCATCGTTGTGGGCCCCGGCAAGGTCAGGGGAGCCGCTGGATTGGCCATAGCCGCGATAATCGACGATGAAGAGATTGAACCCCTCTTTGACTAGCCAGAGAGTGCTGTGAATGTGGCTGGTGAGGTTTTCGGCGTTACCGTGCAGCACCAGGATCGAGGCGACCGGCTTCTCGGCGGCGAAGAACCAGCCGTGCAGCGTCTCATCTCCACTGGTGAAGGTGCGATCTTCGGGGTGAAATCTTTCGACCGTCGGGTGTTGTCGCAATGTGCGGTCGGGGAAAAAAAGGAGGGAGGAACAGCCTGTCAGCAGCAGTGGCAGCAGCGCCAGAAGCAGCAGACGGAGGCCTCGACTCATGCCCGGTTCCCCACCAGCTTCAGGGCGAGGCCGACAAAGAGCAGCGCCGTGAGGTTTTTCATCCCTCCCTGCAGGGTCGGACGGGTCTCAAGAAGGCGGGAGAGATGCCCGGCGAGCAGGGCGATGATGCTGAAGATGATCAGGGCCGCGAGCATGAAGAGCAGGCCGAGTTGCAGCAGCTGCGGCGCCACCGGCCCGCGCTGTGGGTCGGAAAACTGGGGGAGAAAGGAGAGAAAAAAGAGCGAGACCTTGGGATTGCCGAGGTTCATCAGGATGCCGCGACGGTAGAGTCGGCGCAGTGGGACCGTTTCCTGTTGGCGTTGGGATGTCAAGGTCGGGGCGCGCAGGGTCTGATAGGCGAGATAGAGCAGATAGCCGGCGCCAGCGACCTTGAGCAGGGTAAATGCCATGATCGAGACCTGAAAGAGCAGGGCGACACCGCAGATCACCGCCAGGGTGTGGCCGATCAGCCCGGTACAGAGCCCGAGAGTGATGCTCATCCCGGCGCGTGGGCCGTAAAGAGACGACTGGGCGAGAACAAAAAGATTATCCGGCCCCGGTGCTAGCGCCAGCAGTGTGGCCGCGCCGAAGAAGGTAAGGGCGGTGTCGAGAGGAAGGAGCATGATGCGACCTTTGGCTGTGGTTCATGAAAAACGTCCCCAGTGTAGCACGCGTCGTCCTCAACGGTGAAGAGTTCTCCTTGGAGGAAGAGAGGTTAAAATCTTCTGCTATAATCGACATGTACCCCATTGACGGGAGTTTATGATGGCTGATCGGGTTCTGCAAGAGGTGATCGCTCTGGAAGAGCACCTGCATCAGCAGTACCGGCAGGAGCAGCAGCGGGCCAAGCGCTGGTTGCAGCAGGTGCGAGATGAGGAAACGGCGGCAGATGCGGCGCTGGAAGAAGAACTGCGGCTGAAGGTCGACGCCGAGCGATCTGAGGCGCAGCGACAGGCCGAAGACGAAGCGGCGGTGATCCGCCAGCGCGCCCTTCTTCTCTGCGAAAAGGTGCGACAGCTTCGTGACGATGAACTCGATACTATCCTTGGGCGTTATTTGCAGCGCCTTTTACCGGGAGACGATGATGATCATCGCCATGTCGAAGGTTGAAATCGTCGGTCCGAAACGGTGGCGACTTGAACTGCTCGACCTTCTGCGGGAGCAGGAGCTCTTCCAGCCCGAGGTCGATCTGCACGGCTACCTTCCCGAGGCGTCGCAACCAGCGGTGCGTTCTCTCCTTCCCGAAGCGAATGAACTGGAAGAGAAGCTCTTTCTCGAACGCCTTCTCAAGCGGGTCAATGAATTGATCCAGCTCCTCCCCGACACCCCCTTGCGTCGCACCTTCCTCAGCAATCCCCCTCTTATTGATGCCCTCTCTGGGTTGGTTGCTAAACATCTGCAGCAGGGGCGGCAGATGCGGCAGGAGCTCGAGAATTTACATCGTCAGGGAGAAGAGCTGGCCGGTTATCTTCACTTCTGGCAGACCCTCGAAATCCTCCTTCCAAAGGGACATCGCGACTCGTCTCTGCGTTTTTTTGGCATCACCATTCGTGATCCTTCTGCTCTCCCGCTGTTGCGTCGCCGTCTTGAAAAGGAGAGCGATGGCGCCTGCCGCCTGGCGACGGCGACGACCGAAGAAGGGAGTATGGTGGCGCTGATCACCGTCGCCCCCTCCTTTGCCGCCCCCCTGCAGGAGCTGCTGAGCGGCGAGAGGCTCCCTGAGCTACCGATTCCGGCCGAGCTCGCCTCACTCCCTCTTACGGACCGGGGGGAAGCCCTCAAAAAGAGGATCGAGGCTTTGGCGCGCGAGATGGAAGGCAGGCGCAGCGATCTTGTAATCTTTGCCAAGCGTTGGCTCCCGCTCTATCGGCAGGCTCAGCGCTGGGTGATGGAGCAACTTGGACTCTATCAGGCGAGCGCCGCCGCCTACGAGACGCGGCAGTGTTTCGTCATTCATGGTTGGCTGGCGCGCGCTGATTTCCCGGCGCTTAAGGAGCTGCTCCATCGCCGCTGTGGCGACGAGGTGGTGGTGGCCGAAATCGAGGTGCTGCAGCGCGATCTCGATCAGGTGCCGGTGCTGCTGCGCAACCCCCCCTGGCTGCGCCCTTTCGAGATGTTCGCCAGGCTTCTGCCGCTGCCGAACTACACCTCCTACGATCCGACCCCGTTTCTCGCCCTCTTCTTCCCACCGATCTTCGGCCTGATCCTCGGCGACCTTGGCTATGGTCTCATCCTGCTGTTGCTGGCGCTGGCGGTGACCCGTTGGGGGCGTCGCCCTTTGTGGCGCGACGCAGGGTGCATTCTCATCTATTGTGCGCTTTATGCGAGTCTCTTTGGAATCCTCTTTGGCGAGTTTTTCGGCGAACTCGGACGTCATCTTTTTAACCTGCATCCGCTCTGGATGGAGCGCAGTCGCAGCATCGTGCCGATGCTGGTCTTTGCCCTCTCGCTCGGTGGGGCGCACGTCCTCTTCGGGATCGCTCTTGGGCTGCGTGACAAGCTGCGCCGTGGCGAACACAAGGCAGCACTGCATCGTGGCACCGAGATGCTTTTGCTCCTCTCTCTCGCTTTGCTCCTGCTCGATCTCTTCGGTTTGATTTCTTTTCCCTTCGCGTCTGAACTTCCTAAGGCGGTGCTGCTGCTTGTTCTCGGTCTGCTCCTCAGCGGTGGGATGCTCGCTCCGCTTGAGCTGCTCAAGAGTATCGGCCACATCATCTCTTATGTGAGGATCATGGCGATCGGGCTCAGCTCGGTTCTTCTTGCTGAGGTCGCCAATCGCCTCGGCGGGATGACCGGGGATCTTGTGGCCGGCATTCTTGTCGCCGGGATACTCCATCTCTTTAACCTGGTTCTCG
>PKUF01000028.1 GCA_002869635.1 Desulfuromonas sp.
ACCGGTCTCTCCCTGCTTGAAATGAGTCGTCGGCCTGGTGTCGTCGCCCTTAAAGAGGTCGCCGGGGTTGATCAGGTCAGCTGCGGTAGCGTCGGCTTTCGTCTTGCCCCCCGTCTCAACGCCGCCGGAAGACTTGAAGATGCCGCCCTCGGAGTCGAGTTGCTCCTCGGGACAGAGAAAGACCGCTGTGACGCCATCGCCGATCAACTTGATAGCTGCAACCGCGAGCGCCAGCAGATCGAACAAGAAACCTGCGACGCGGCAGTAAAGCTCGTCGCCGACCTCCCTGATGAGCGCCGCACCCTGGTGCTGGCGCAGCAGGGATGGCATCCGGGGGTGATCGGCATTGTCGCCAGCCGCATGGTCGAACGTTACGCCCGTCCCGCTGTCCTCATAGCGCTTGAGGGGGAGAGTGGCAAAGGGTCGGCTCGCTCCGTCGCCGGCTTCCACCTCTACAAGGCTCTGCAGAGCTGCAGCGAGTACCTCGACGCCTTCGGTGGCCATGCTTTTGCCGCCGGGTTGAGCCTTGCCACCGCCCGGCTTGAAGATTTTGTTGTCGCCTTCGAAGCAAAAGCCGCTGCGCTTGACGAAGAGGCGCTTACCCCTCTGTTGCAGCACGATGGGGAAGTCCGCCTCGACGAACTCGACATCGCCCTACTTAACGAGATTGAGCGCCTCGCCCCTTTCGGCGCTGGCAATGCCGAGCCGGCCTTTATCGCCACCGGTCTGCGGGCCCAGCAGGTCCGCCTTATCGGCAGCGACCAGAGCCATCTCGCCTGCACCTTGCGGCAGGACGGTTTCAGCCACGCCGCCATCGGTTTCGGCATGGCACGACGGCGCGAGGAATTTGAAGGTGAGATCGATATCCTCTTCACCCCCCAACGTAACGACTGGAAGGGACGCACGACCTTGCAGTTGCGGATCCGCGACATCCGCCCCAGCCAGTCCTTACCATAAAAAATGGGGACGAAGCATCGCTTCGTCCCCATTTCAATTCTTCTCACACCCCTGTCTGAAATCACTGCGCATCACGCACCATCGTTTCAACCTCAATCCGCACATCGTCGATATTGACGCGGGCGACCTTTCCCTCTTCCCGCTCGCAACGTACCAACCCCTCTTCCACCCAGGCGAGCAGAACACCGGGTTGCAACCCGAACTTGTCTGCCGCAGCTTCCGTCGAATACCACGTCTTCACCAATGACATAGAGACCTCCTTGGTTGCAGGATGTTTCCATTATACCCGCAAACAGGAGAACTGGCGACCTGGGCTAGCGACTTTCGAGTTGCAGATCATCGTACCAGGCGGTCGCCGACGCGCCGGTGTTATCAGTGTCACTCATGATGGCAATCGCACCAGCCTGCGGCGGATCTTCCCCAAAGAGGCGGCGATAGTCGGCGACAATGTCGCGCCGTTCAACAATCCATTCGCCACGTCGTTCCGCACCGCTCTCGACCGCCAACATCATGGCATTGCCGGTGAACGCATTCGGCAACATCTCTTTTTTAGGAAGTCGGTTGGCCCAAATGTAGTTGATGCTTCGGGTTTTGGGAAAGAACCAGTGGGGAAAGATGACATAGATACGGGCAGCGTAATCATCCCCCTTTTTCGTTCTTGCATCCCCCCCGGGGATGGTATCGGCAATTTTCCAACGCCAGCTGAGGATCGGCCACTCTTTAGGGTCGAACTCTTGCTCAAAAATTAATCCCATCGCCGCCGCCGCACTGTCAGCACGGAGGACCTTGTTTCCTTCGTCGTTCACAACACGGTAGCGGGTACGGCCGGAAAAAACCTTCTCTTCCCAGCGTGGTGAGAGGCCCGTCTCAAAATCATCGATCAACAGGGTCTCGGCACTCGCCGCAGGGGCGAGGAAGAGAAACATCATAAGAAGGTAGCGGATCATCGCTGAGGCCCTTTCGTGCGTCCTAGAAGAACCATCTGTTCAGCGCATGATGCGAATCTTGCCGATCTTCGGCTGCGGTACCAGGCTCTTGGTGACAGCACTGACCCCTTCACCAACGTAGGTGGTCGAAATGAAGACCGCAGCCGCCAGTAGCAGCCCAACAGCGACGTTCCCCTGTTGCAGATGCCGCCCAAGGCGCATCTCGGGGTTGCGGCGGCGGGCCATTTTGCCAAAGAGCCGAAGCGTTACAGAGATAGTGACAATGGAGATGGCCAACGTCAATCCGAAATGAGTCAGCATCAACAAAGCGATCTGCCAGAGGGGAAGCGCCGCCTCCGAAGGAGAGGTAACGGCCAGACGCAACATCGTCATCGAGGCTTCAAGTCCACGATGCAGCAAGAGCGCTGACGAGACGAGAATGCTCGCCATCAACACCCCGACCGCGACATTGCTGCGTGCTAATTCCTCTTCCATGTCAAAATCGGGGTTCGCCTTGATAAAAACCCGGTAAATCAACGAGATGATGATCCCCGAGAGGATGATCATCAACCCGAGTTCAAAGATACTGACCAGAAGTCGTGTGGTAAACATCGCTATCGATCCTCCTTAAACTTCCAATTTACATCACGTCAAACGGCTCGAGCATCAGCGCGTTGCCGCTATTCAACAGTTCAATGGTGGTGGGACCGACATGTCCCGGCGGCAGCCAGGCTGGCCCCGCCGGTTCGATCAACACATAGGGGTTCCCCTCATACTCAACATAGGCCTCCCCCTTTCCGGGTTGGCGCATCACCCCCATAAGATAGTGCCCCGGAACGCCGACTCCGACGAGACGGATCTGCTCCCAGTTGAGCAGGATCGAGGCGAGCAAGGCGGTCTTGCTGTCGCAGTCCCCTTTCCCCTGAGCTAAAGCTTCCAGAGGCGGTGCAACCCCGCCGGTCTGGCGGCCAGCGACATCAAGGGGGATTTCCTCATAGGCGAGGGAGGTCTGAACCAGCGCCAGCGCCGCGCTGACAATTTCATAGGCCCCATAGCCTCGCTCTTCGGCAATTCGCGCCAGATCGAGAGCGACCGGCTGCAGTTTGCGCACGTTGCGAGAAACGATAGAGGGGATATCCGCCACCAACAAATTCTCGTCAAGAAAACGAAATCCACGCTCGTTGAGGAAGGTTTCGAACTTTTCGGCGTACTCCTGCTGGATCTTTTCTCCCATTTGGTTCAGATCATTCTGCCCCAGTCTGTTTTTGACGGCATAGTTGTAGGCATCATCGAGGGCCTGTTGCTGCCAGAGGTTGAGATCTTCCAGTTCCTGTTCAAAATAGCCGTAACCTTGCAAATAGTCGGTCAAATCCGACTCGGGGAGGGCGAAGGTAAGAGCAAGACGATCGTTATTGAAATTGAGAAAGCCGTATTCCGCCTGATAAAGCCCGTCCGTGTGATTCACCACACGGTAAGGAGGAGGGGCTGAAGGGGTCGCTGCATTTGCCCGCAACAACAAAAAAATCTGATCCGTGGTCTCATTCGACCTCCCTCCTGACGCCAGCAGGCTACCGGTGATCACCGTAAAAAGGAGGAACTGCAACCACGGGAAAACAAGTCGCCCGCTGAACAGCGCTGTATCCTGTGTTGTGTTGTACATCCCCCAACCTCCTCAAAAAACAGTGATCACTTCTGTCCGAGCGCTACAAAACGCGCCACCGCCTCCGGCAGAAGAGTTTCATCGATATTGCCAAAGGCGAGCCTCAGATACGGCTCAAGACCGGGACCAAAGACCTCACCGGGAAGAACGAGGAGATTGGCCTCCAGAGCCATGCGCCGAGCCGCCTCTCGACCGCTCAACCGCTCCCAGGGATGATGTACCCAAGCAAAGAAACCGCCACTTGCCACCAGTTTAAAACGATTCTCTTTACTTGGAAAGAGCTCTTTGAAACGATCATGCCGTTGTTGCATCATAAACCGATTCTGCGCCACCCAAGCATCGAGATTTCGGCAACCATAGGCAAGAGCATGCTGAGTCAGACGCGGCTGACAGACGACCATGCTGTCTTGGACCTTCAGCGCGTGATGAATAAAGGAGGCATCGGCGACCAGCGCTCCAGCCCGGTAACCGGTGAGGGAAAAGGTCTTGCCGAAGGACGCGATATGAACAAAGTTCTCCTGCCAATCGGGGTTGGCGAAAAGGTGGTGCGGCCGCCCATCGACAAAGGCATTGTACGTCTCATCAAGAACCAGAGCAATGCCGTGCTGGTTCGCCAAGGCAAGCAGCGCCTCAATCGTCTCGGGCGGAATGACCGTCCCGGTCGGATTACTCGGGCTCACCAGCAGCAAGGCACGGGTCTTTGGGGTCATCAACGTTTTAAGGGTCGCAAGATCAGGGAGCCCGCCGCACTGCGGATCAAAGGGAGCATAGACCGGGCGAACACCGAGGGCCTGCAATCCCATGGAGTGATCAAAGTAAGCAGGGAGTTGGACGATCACTTCGTCACCGGCCCGACAAAGAACCATCATCGCCAACCAGAAGGCCTGACTCGCTCCGATGGTGAGACAGATTTCCTGCGGCTGGGGGGCGGCACCATAGTGACGACGATACCAATCACAGACCTCGCGGCGCACCTCTTCAAGCCCCTCGTCTGGAGAATAACGAGACTGCTGTGGATCGTCGATCAGATGTTGAAGGTGAGCGGTCAACTCCGCCGGGGGGGGATAATTGGGGACGGCCTGACAGAGATCGATCAGCTCAGAACACCCTGCATCGGGGCGCTCGGCAAGCCAGGAGCGAACCTCGGAGATCGGCGGAAAGCAGACCTGCTCAACGTAAGGAGAAAAATTGTATCTCATGCGACCTCGTCACCGCTGCGCCCTCATGCAAGGCGAATGATTTCAACCAGTAACTGCGAAACCCGCTCAAGATCATCGACGGTCACATATTCGTCGACGGAGTGAACCTTTTCCATACCACTACCGAGAATCGCCGTCTCGATCCCGTGTTCATTGAAGATGTTGGCGTCGCTTCCCCCTCCTCCAGGAAGGATTGCCAATTGGCGTTGCAAACGCTGCGCCGCCGCTTCAGCCAACAGCACCAGCGGTGAGGTGCGCTCCACCACCATCTGCGGATACTCAGCCTGCACCTCGCAACGGACCTCGGGACGACAGAGTTCGCCACCGATCAGAGTACTGCACGCCTCAACAGCCTCAATAAATGCTTGCTGCATCGCCTCGGTCTGCGCCGCCAGCTTGTCACGGTTGTGGCTGCGGGCTTCGCCATGCAAAACGACCGTCCGTGGAATGATGTTGGTGGCAAGCCCCCCCTTGATCGTTCCGATATTTGCCGTGGTCTCCTCATCAATCCGCCCCAGCGGCATCTCCGCTACCGCCTTGGCCGCCACAACGATCGCCGAAAGCCCCTCTTCAGGGGCGATTCCGGCGTGGGATTCACGCCCGGTCACTTCGAATCGGAGGCGATTCGCCCCCGGTGCGGTGAGGATGATTCGATCAACTCCTGAGGTATCGAGGGCAAAACCTCGGCGCGATTTCAGGCGACTGTAATCGAGATGTTTCGCTCCGACCAGGCCGATCTCCTCACCGATGGTGACCACCACCTCAATTTCAGGATGGGAAATCGCTTCATCATGGACCACCTCAAGCGCTTCGATGATCTCGGCGATCCCCGCCTTGTCGTCGGCACCGAGTACCGTCTCACCGACGCTGGTAAAGACCCCCTCCTTGAGTTGCGGAACCACGCCGACAGCCGGTTCAACCATGTCCATATGAACCGAAAGCATCAGGGGCTCACCATCCGATTCAACCGCCGCAAAACGGGCGATGAGGTTACCCACCTCCCCTCCGGCAAGGTGGGCGGCATCATCAAAGACCACTTGGGCCCCCAGCGCCTCGAAACGCCCTTGCAGATAACGAGCAATCTCACCTTCCTGCAACGAAGGCGAGGCAATGGAGGCAAGACGGAAAAATTCTTCGCACAAACGCTCACGATTGACCACGGGAAACTCCTTTGGAGGAGGAAAAGGTTAAACACGGACGGTACGCCAGACTAGTTGGATTTAAGGAAGATATCAAGCGCCTTGCTGAAAGAAGAGAGTCGGCAAAGAGACTGGACAAAGACCTCCCGACACTGCTATTTTTGCGTGATATACGTGACGACAAGCGCCGCGTGATCTGCTTTCACTATCTTCATCAGGTTGTTTATTTCGTGGACCACGATTTTCATCCACCGCTGCAAGGAAAAGCTCCCCGTTCCCGCCAGCGTCTGTATCTGCCGTTTCTGCTGATATTTTGCGGTCTCATCACTCTTTATCTTTATTTTCAGCTGCCAGATGTCGAGGTCACCCTCGCCCCCGAACCGATGGCGATGACAGAACCCGCACCACCGCCACCGCCGCAGATCCGCAAGGAGATCATCGAGGGGACGATCAACCCCGGCGACACGGTCAGCGCCCTGCTTGGTAATTACTTTTCGGCCAAGGAGATCCTCGCGTTGAGCCGCAGCAGCCGTGACGTTTTCCCCTTCTCGAGGATCTGCGCCGGACAACCGTACCGCCTCTGTCTTGAGGATGACATCCTCACCCGCTTCGAATACGATATCGACCGCGACGAACAGCTGATCATCCACCGCGAGGGGGAGGAGTTCGCGATTGACCGACTCCCGATCCCCTATGAGGTTCGGGTCGAGAAAATCAACGGAACGATCACCTCAAGCCTCTTCGAGGCGGTCACCGCCCTTGGTGAAAATGACCAACTGGCAATGAACCTCGCCGACATCTTCGCTTGGGATATCGACTTCATCCTCGACATCCGAAGTGGCGACAGTTTTCAGGTTCTGGTAGAAAAACGGACCCGTGAGGGGAAAGAGGCGGGCTACGGCAAGATCCTCGCCACCACCTTTACCAACCAAGGGGAGACCTACTCGGCCTACCTCTTTAAAGATGGAGAGAAACCAGCGAGCTACTACGACGAAAAGGGAAAGAGCGTGCGCAAAATGTTCCTTAAGGCCCCTCTCTCCTTCTCCCGGATCTCGTCGGGATTCACCATGAAGCGCTTCCATCCGGTGACCAAAACCTGGAAAGCACATCCCGCCATCGACTATGCCGCCCCAACCGGGACCCCGATCAAGGCGGTGGGCGACGGGACCATCATCACTATCGGCAAAAGCCAGTATAATGGAAACCATATCAAGATCCGTCACAACAGCACCTATCAGACCCTCTATCTTCACATGAGCCGTTTTGCTGGTAGCATGAAAAAAGGGCGCAAGGTGCGACAGGGACAGATTATCGGCTATGTCGGCAGCACCGGTCTTGCCACGGGCCCGCACCTCTGTTTCCGTATGTATAAAAACGGCAGCCCGGTCAACCCGACTAGAGTTCGTGCCGCGGCCGCCGATCCGGTGAGTCAGAAAAATCTCGAGGCGTTTATGGCCACCATCGCCCCCTACAGCGAACGACTGGGACAAAGAGACTTGCAGGCGAATCTCACACCGACCGCTGTAACAGCGACGTCCCGTGACAGCGTCTCCCCTCTCTAAGCGAGGGGGGAATCAACCAGGAGCCAATCTATGGCGATTAAAATCGGCGAACTGCTGCTTAAAGAGGGTCTGATCACCCAAGCCCAACTCGAAGAAGCACTTAAGTACCAGGTTATCTTCGGAGGACGCCTCGGGACCAACTTCATTGAAATGGGGATCATCGAGGAGGAAGAGATCCTCACCGTTCTGAGCAAGAAGATCGGCGTCCCCGTCGCCGACACGGGGGGTCTCATGGAGGTCTCCGAAACTGTCATCGCCAAAGTCCCCAAGGAACTCGCCGAAAAATACAAGGTGGTACCGATGCAGATCGACGGTCGCCGCCTCACTCTGGCGATGGAAGATCCGCAGGACCTTAAGGTGATTGACGAGATCTCTTTTCGCACCGGACTCATCGTCAAACCGGTCATCGCCCTTGAGTTGCGCCTGGTGCTGGCGCTGGAAAAATACTACGACATCCCCCGGGAGCGCCGTTATATCGACGCTGACAAGAAGGTCCAGAAGCGCCGCCGACCGGCTGGGCGTAGCGGCAAAAAAGCCGCCCCCGGCAAAGTATCCAGCAAACCTCTCGCGAAGGGAGCGGCAAAAGCAAAAAGCAAACAAACACCGTCCAATCCTGTCGATGACGACCCCTTTGCCGAGGCGCTGAAAGACGAAACACCGATTCCACCATCCCCCAAGGCACCCGTTGAAACGGCAGCCACAGAAACGGTTGAAGAAAAACCGGTCTTGGTCGAAAACAAGAAGCCGACGCCAGCGCCTGAACCTGTGACAGAAACGACGGTCGCACCCGAACCTGCACCCTTGGCAACGCCCCCGGAAAAAGCTGCTCCGCCCGAGCCGCTCGAGCCAAAGAGCAACGATGAGGAACTTCTCGAGCTCGACGAGATTGAAGAGCTGGATGAAATCGAGGCGATCGAAGAGGTCGAGACAGTTGAAGAGGAAGAGATCCTTGATGCTGAAGAGCTGGTACTCGTCGAGCGTGAGGACGTCCCCGAACACCTCGCCGAAGCCTACGATCGCGACGACATCCTCGATACCGTCACCGGCTGCCTCGCCCGTGAGTTCCCTCGTTGCGCCGTCTATCTGGTCCGTGGCGACACCGCTCTTGGCTGGAGAGCGGCCATCGACGGCGAGGCGATCCCCGGCTTCGAACAGTCGGAAATCCCGTTGGATGAGGCGTCAGTCCTCAAAACTGTCGCCGAAACCCGAAGCTATCTGCTCGGCCCAATCCCCCGCACCCCTTTTAACTCCATGCTGTTGCAGGATCTCGGCGGCGAAGTGCCGCCGGTGGCGCTGCTGATCCCGATGCAGATGCTCGGGCGGGTGGTGGGAATCATTTACGTCGACGGCAAAGGGGTCAACCTCGGTGACAAGCTGATCGAACTGCAGAAACTCACCGCCAAAGCCTCTATGGCCTTCGAGATCCTCGTCCTGAAGAGCAAGATCCTCTCCCTCTAGAAGAGGAGAGAGCGAAACGTGAACTACCTCTTCCATCTCTATCTCTGCGACCAGAAACCATTGCTACGGATCGGCTGCATGGTCGGCGATTTCGTCAAAGGGCCTCTCGATGAGCGCTGGCCCGAACCGTTGCAGCAAGGGCTTGCCCTGCACCGCCGTCTCGACCGCTTTGCCCACGATCAGCCCGCTTTCCAACGTAGTCGCAACCGCCTCGCCCCAGCGTTACGTCTCTATCGCGGAGTAATTGTCGATCTTATCTACGACCATTTTCTCGCCCGCCACTGGTCCCGTTTTCATCCCCTCCCCCTGCGTGATTACGCCGCCACGGTCTACGCCGACCTGAGGCGCTACGCACCACAACTCCCCGAAAGCTTTCGTCCCCTTATCCCTCGCATCATCGCTCACGACTGGCTCACCTCCTACGCGGAAGAGGAAACCTTCTCGCTGGTGGTGCGGCGAATGGCGGGACGTTCACCGAAGCATGCTCGCCTAAGCCTAGGAGAGACAGCTCTTAAAGAACACCGCAACGAGCTGGAAAAAGATTTTTTTGCCTTTATGAGGGCAGCACAAAACTGGCTAAAAAACGAGGAAGGAATGGTGCCACCGGCTCCCTCATAATGCGAAAAAAGACAAAAAAAAGCGCGCTGATCAGGAGGTACATCAACGCGCAAATCGTGGGATTATGTTTTCTGTTTTTTTATGTATATGGATATTCCCATACACCAGAGAATGGCGCAAGCTTTTTTTCTCCTGACACGCATTTTCTCGTCACTCTGGGTGGAGTCTATTTTTCGCGGGCTGTAAAACTGCCATCCCACCCTTCAGGCGGCGGCTCTTCACGGAACAGGCGACAGCGCTCGACATAAAGACGACTGGGAGGATCGTCGTAGTCGGCAACCAGCGCCGCAAACGCCTCTTCAGCCGCACCAAAACGCCGCTCACGGTAGAGAGTCAGGGCGGAAGCGAAGGCGCTCTCCCACGGCGCGGGCACTCCCCCTTTGTCGAGAACTTCAAAGATCGGCTGCGCCACTTGCTTCCCTTTGACCCGTACGCAATCGATCTCCCGCAGGCGATAAACTCCTGAAGGAAGAAGCTGCCGAGTCGCCTCGGTAATCATCAGTCGAGTTCCGTAAGGCTTGTTGATCCCCTCAATACGTGAGGCGAGGTTGACGTTGTCACCGATGACGGTGTACTCCATTTTTTTCCCCTCGGCGCCAATATTGCCAACAACCACTTCGCCGCTGTTCAGACCAATACGCAACGACAGCGCCGTCTCTCCTCGCGCCTGCCACTGCGCTCCAAGCTCTTCCATCTTGGCGATCATCCGAAGTCCACAATCGACAGCGAGTTCGGCATGGTTCGGCTGTTCCACCGGCGCTCCCCAGAAACTCATGATTCCATCCCCAATGAATTTGTCGAGGGTCCCTTCCTGATCCATGATGATGTGGGTCATCTCTGCCAGATACTGGTTGAGGACCCGAACCACCTCTTGTGGAGGAAGGTTTTCACTGAAGCCCGTATAGTTCTGGACATCGGAGAAGAGAATCGTCACCGTTCGGCTCTCGCCGCCGATCCGTGCCTGACTCGGGTCACGCACCAACTGATCAACAACCTTGCTCGAAACATAGCTGGAAAACATGCCGCGGATCTGTTTGGTTTTACGATCAAGAAAGAAGAAACGCAGGTAAGCTGTGGCACTGAAAGCAACAAGAACACTCAGAGTCGGATAGACCATGCTCAGCCAGTGCCCGCGTAAAAAGGCGGCGTAGGCGAAGCCACCGTGCGCCAAAAGCAGCAACACGATCAGCGGCAACGAAATGGAATGGCGCAGGCTCAAGGTAATGAAGGCGGCAACGACACCAAGAAGAAGGATTCCAATCAGATCGATGATCGACTCAAGACTGCCTCGCTGCATGAAGCGTTGGTGCAGGATGCTGTCGATGATGTTGGCGTGAACCTCGACCCCAGGGGAGTTATTGGAGAAGGGGGTGACGCGCATGTCATAGATTCCCAGCGCCGTCGCACCAACGAGGAGAATCTTGTCGCGCAACTCCGCCTCGCCGACCCGACCCTCGACCACATCGACAAAAGAGACCTTGGCGAAGCTCCCCGGCGGGGAGGCGTAGTTGATGAGGGTAAAGAGCCAGGAATCGGTGGGGATGAGACTCTCGCCGACAGTGACACCATACTCACTCGGTTCGGGAGAGACTCCGAGCAGGGCGCTGCTGGCGGCAAGGGCCAGAGAAGGGACACCCTCGTCCTCATCGACAAGATAAAGGGGGGTCCAACGCACCACCCCGTCGGCATCGGGAACAAGATTGACGTGAAAGGAAGGGCCGCTCGCCTGCCGCAACGCGGGCAAAGAGCGGACGACACTGGAAACCGAGCCGTCGGCGGCAAACTCAAACGCGGTGGCCAGATGGACGTTGCCGGCAGCGGCGAGCGCTTCGGCAAAGGCTCCATCTGCGTGGGCAGATTCAGCTTCAGGGAAGAAGACATCCATGAAGACCGCTTTGGCACCGGCCGCTTTCTGGGCCGTGACAAAGCGGGCAAACTCAGTCCGTGACCAGGGGAAGCGCCCGAGCTCGCCAATGCTCTTCTCATCGAGAGCAACGATCACAATTGACGGATCGACTGGAATTCCGCCGCGCAGCGTGGCGTAACGGAAGTCGTAGGTCTTCTCCTCGAACGCTTCGAGCAGGCTGTTCTGCTGGTAGTAGAGGGCGGCACAGCCAAAGGTCATCAGCAGGGTCAGCACAATGATGAGAATTTTTGAACGTCCCATGCCGAAAAACTATCAACTCCCCTTAATCCTGTAAAGAACAAACCCACTTCTCTCGCCAATCCGCTTGCATTTTCGCCCTTTTGCTCCTATCCTTGAGCGCTGAACAAATGTGAACCAGACTCTACATCACCCCTTTTCTTAATACGGATAGATGCTCGCTCTCTTTCACCGCTACGGTCGCCCTTTACTTCTCGCGTTGCTCCTTCTGCTCGGGGCGGCGCTGGGGCATCTGACCTCCACCTTGATCGGGCTTGCCATCACCCCGGAACCGCAGACTCTCGACACAGCCCCTTCCGTTGTCCGCTCCTCCGATAAAAAGTCGCGTTTAAGCGACTTCGAGATCATTCTCAAACGCAATATTTTCGACTCCAGCGCGACCCAACACGATGGTTTCACCAGCACGACAAACGAGCCGACGGCCCTTCCCACGGCCTCAACCGGTCACCGTAGTGACATTAAACTTCTCGGGACCGTGGCCGCCGGACGCCACTCTCTGGCAATGCTCAACATCGGCCGTGAAACCGCCACCTACCACCTTGAAGAGGAACTCCCCGGCGGTGGCGCCCTGGCCGAGGTAAAACGGCACGAAGTTGTGATCCGTTACGCCGACGGTACAAACCAGACCCTCCAACTCGACGAGAGTGAAAAAAAGACGGCCAGTACTCCGGAGGGGAAAACGGCCCGCGGGGCAACGACCAACACCGCGAGTTCCTTCCGTGAAGTCGGAGGCAACCGCTGGGTCGTCCCTCGCGAAGAGGTGGAGAAAGCCCGCAGCAATCTCAATGACCTGCTCAAGCAGGCCCGTATGGAACCGAATATCGTCAATGGCCGCACCGACGGCTTTGCGGTCAAGATGATCCGCCCCAACTCCCTGTTGGCGATGCTCGGCATCCGCAAAGGGGACGTGGTAAAACAGGTCAACGACCTCTCTCTGGACAGCCCGGAAAAGGCGCTGCAGATCTTCCAGCAACTCAGGGAGGCACGGCAGATCTCTATCGGGCTTGAGCGAGGCGGTTCCCCAATGACCTTTCAGTACGATCTGGAATAAGGAGGCCCCCCGTGCCCTGCTGTTTTTCTTCTCGAACCCCGGTAACACTTGTTCTTTTTCTGTTCTTGGCCTTCGGCTTGTTTGCGCCCTCGGCGATGGCAGCCAAAACCGCCACGGAGAAGGTGACCCTCGACTTTCGTGATGTCGAAATGACCGACCTGATCCAGACCGTCAGCGAACTGACCGGTCGTAATTTCGTCTATGACGACACAGTGCGTGGCAAGGCAACGATCATCTCCCCGGAAGAGATGAGCAAGGACGAGGCCTACGAGGTCTTCCTCGCCGTTCTCAACATCAAGGGGTTCACCGTCGTACCGAGCGGCAAACTCAACAAGATCGTCCCGGTGCGTAGCGCCAAAGAGAGCAACCTGCCCACGATCACTGAAGGGGAGAGAGACGCGACCGAGCGCTACGTCACCCGTCTGGTGCCGTTGCAGAACGTCGATGCCTCGGTGGTCGCGACCACCGTTTTGACGCCGCTTATTCCCAAGACCAGCAGCGTCGTCGCCTATACCCCCTCCAACACCCTGATCATCACCGACACCGCTGCCAATATCGAACGACTGGTGGAGATCATCGCCCAACTCGATCTTCCCAGCGCCCTTGAGCAGCTTGAGGTGATCTCTCTCAACTACGCCGCCGCCGACGAGGTGGCCCAGATCTGCTCTCAGGTCATTACTCAGGTCACGGCGAACCCGCGTCGCGGTCGTGGCGCCACCAACGTTCAGTCCGGCGGGACCAACACCGCCAGCAAGGTGATCCCCTACGACCGCACCAACGCCTTGGTCGTCATGGCGAGCGGCGACGATCTGACCACCATCCGCGATCTGGTCTCCCGACTTGACGAGAAGCAGGCTCAGGAACGCTCCCATATCAATGTCTACTATCTTGAGAACGCCGACGCCGAAACCCTCGGCAAGACCCTCAACGAGATCGTCACCGGGGTCAAGACTCAGAGCGCCCAAAAACAACGGGCCATCAAGACACCGGCCCAACAGCAGGCGGCCCCGCTAGCTGGCGACGCGGTCACTATCACTGCCGACAAACCGACAAACTCTCTGGTGATCAACTCCTCACCGGAAGATTACGAAGTCATCAAGGAGATCATCCGCAAGCTCGATATCAAACGCAAGCAGGTCTTCGTCGAGGCGCTCATCCTCGAGCTCTCCATGGATGCCACCAAGAAACTCGGCACCTCTCTCCAAGGCGCGGCCGGCGTCGGAAGCGAGGGAGCGGTTTTTGGGGTCACCAACCAGAACGGCGGCATCGCGAATCTGGGAGACGTCGATGGCGACTCGGTCCCCGACCTCCTCTCCCAGACCGTCGACGGGATCATGCTCGGCGGCCTCTTCAACATGATCAACGTCACCGGTGCCGATGGCAACAGTATGAGCGTCCCGGCACTCTCGGCTCTGATCGACCTCTCGCGAACCGACGCCGATGTCAACATTCTCTCGGCGCCACGCCTGCTCACCTCCGATAACGAGGAGGCGGAGATCGTTGTCGGCTCCAACGTTCCGATTATCACCTCGCGCCTCACCAACGCCGTCAGCACCTCAACCACCACCAGCAGCGGCTTGGCGACCAGCGTCTCGGTGGAGCGCAAGGACGTCGCCCTGACCCTCCGATTCACCCCACAGGTCACCGACGGCGACCTGGTACGACTCAAGGTCTACCAAGAGATCACCGATATCGCCCAGAACAGTGTCGGTGATGTCGATCAGGTCGGTCCGACCTTCACCAAGCGTCTGCTGCAGAACACCGTCGTCGCCGAAAATGGTCGTACCGTGGTTCTCGGTGGCCTCATCGGCACCAACGTGCAAGAAGTGGTTACCAAAGTCCCCTTCCTCGGCGACATCCCTCTGCTCGGCTGGCTCTTTAAGAGCAAAAGCAAGAGCGAGGCGAAGACCAACCTTTTAATTTTCATCACCCCGCATATTATCAAAAACGGCGAGGATCTCGCTGCAGTGACCAGCCGCAGTCGTGGGATGATGGACCGCTTCAAAAAGGTCAACCTGCGCAAGGAAGGGGAACTCGAAGCTCTAGAGGCCGAGTTGCTCAACGTCGCGGACGAGGCAGTGACCACGACACCTGCTGAAGGGACCATGACCGCCCCGGTTGAGGAAACGGTTCCTGCTACGGACGAAGCGACAGACACCGAGGAGTCTCATGAGGAGTAGCTGGAAGCCGCTCGGCGCGCTGCTTGTAGAAGCGGGAGCAATCAGCGAACAACAGCGGGACGAGGCCCTCGCCGCACAAGGGGGAGGGCCGCGCCGAATCGGAGAGATTCTCCTTGCCGCCAAGGTGCTTGATGCGGTCCAACTCGGGACGGCGCTCGCCGCTCAGCTTGAGGTGCCGTTTCTCGCCGAGCTGCCGCTAGAAGCATACAGCCTTGAGCTGCTCGAAAAGCTCCCCTTGAGCTATTGCCGTGAGCACCGTCTCTACCCCCTGGCCCTAGAAGATGAATGTGTACGGGTAGCGGTCGCCGACCCCTTCGACCTGCGAGCCCAGAACGATCTGGTCGCTCTCACCGGCCGACCTCTCGAACTGGTCGTCGCAACCAGCGATGAAATTCTGCGCGCCCTCAACCGCGCCTACGAACAACACGCTGGCGAGGCGCAAGAATTCGTCGAGGAGATCGGCGGCGGCGAGGCGGCCCTCGGTTCGGGATTTGAGCCGGCCGACCTGCTCGACACCAGCGACGAAGCTCCGATCATCCGCTTCGTCAACTCACTGATCACCCAAGGCTACAAGGAGCGAGCGAGCGATATCCACATTGAGCCGTACGAGACCGAACTGATCGTACGCTATCGCATTGACGGTATCCTCTACGAGGTGTTGCGCCCTCCGCACAAGGCGCAAGCGAGCATCCTCTCGCGTCTGAAGATCATGGCCAACCTCAACATCGCCGAGAAGCGCCTGCCGCAGGATGGTCGTTTCCGCGTCCGCATCGCCGGCAAGGATATCGACGTGCGCGTCTCGACCCTCCCCACCACCTTTGGCGAGCGGATTGTACTGCGTCTGCTCGACAAGGCGACCAGTGTCCTCTCGCTTGAGGATATCGGGATGGGCTCGACCCTGCTCTCCTCAATCGATACGATGATCCGCAAGAGCCACGGCATCTTCCTCGTCACCGGCCCCACTGGCTCGGGAAAGACGACGACCCTCTATGCGGCACTAAGCCGGCTGAACAACCGCGAAAAGAACATCATCACCATCGAAGATCCGGTGGAGTACCAGCTTGCCGGGGTTGGGCAGATTCAGGTCAACAGCAAAATAAACCTCACCTTCGCCAGCGGTCTGCGCTCAATCCTGCGTCAAGATCCCGATATTATTATGGTTGGCGAGATTCGCGACGGCGAGACTGCCGAGATCGCCGTGCAGTCGGCCCTGACCGGTCACATGGTCTTCTCGACCCTGCACACCAACGACGCCGCTGGGGCCCTGACCCGTCTGGTGGAGATGGGGGTCGAGCCATTCCTTGCCGCCTCTTCCATCGTCGGCATCCTCGCCCAGCGGCTGGTGCGACGGATCTGCCCCCACTGCCGCGAAGGCTACGCCGCGACCCCCGAACTGCTGCAGGAGCTCGGCGTCAACCGTCCCGAGCTGCGCAGTGCCACCTTCTACCGTGGCCGCGGCTGTGACAAATGCCTGCAGATCGGCTACATGGGACGCACCGGAATCTACGAGCTCCTCTCTATGAGCGAGTCGGTTCGCTCCCTGCTGCTGCAGAACCGCGACGCCGCCAGCATCAAGCAAGCGGCCCAAAAAGAAGGGATGGCCTCCCTGCGCGACGCCGGCCTCGCCCTCGCCCTCAAAGGGGAGACAACCCTTGAAGAAGTAATGCGAGTGACGCAGGAGGAGCAGTAAGCGATGCCCCTTTTCGCCTACAGCGGATTCGACGTTCACGGCAAGAAGGTGAGCGGCACCATCGAGGGGAGCGGCCGTCGCGCTGCCCTGCAACTGCTGCGGGAAAAAGGGATCTTCGCCTCGCAACTGCAGGAGGAGAGCAAAACCTCTCGCTCGACCCTGCGCCTGCCGGGGCGCAACCGCGTCAGTAACGGCGTTCTCGCCGGAGCGACCCGTCAGCTCGCCACCCTGCTCGGCGCCGGGCTCCCCCTTGACGAGACCTTGGCGACCGTCGCTGGCCAAATTGAACATCCGCGCCTGCAACGCAGCCTCAGTCAGGTGCGCGAAGAGGTCATCCAGGGGGAGTCGCTGAACAGCGCCTTGGGGCGTCACAGCAGCATCTTCCCGCCCCTCTATGTCAACATGGCGCAGGTGGGAGAGAGCAGCGGCACCCTCGACCAGGTGCTACGTCGCCTCGCCGATTTTCTCGAAGATCAAGAGCGCACCGCCAGTCGCATCCGCGCCGCCATGCTCTACCCGATCCTCATGGCGGTGGTCGGCACCGGCGTCATGGCTCTGCTTCTCACTTTCGTCGTCCCCAAGGTGACACGGATGCTCGAGGATCTCGATCAAGCGCTGCCACTACCGACCCTGTTGCTGATCCGCAGTAGCGATTTTCTCGCCAGCTACTGGTGGGCACTGCTGCTACTGGCGATCGCCGGTGGCTTCGCCCTGCGCCGTTATCTCACCACCGACGAGGGCGAGACCCGCTTTCATCGCCTGCTGCTGCGCCTGCCGCTCTTCAGCCGACTCTCGCTGCAGGTGGTCACCTCACGGCTCTGCCGTACCCTCTCGACCCTGCTTCACAGTGGTGTGCCGCTACTGACCGCGCTCGAAATCTCGCGCAACCTGGTTGGCAACCGAATCTTGAGTGCCGCGCTTGAAGAGACCAGCCACTGCGTCCGTGAGGGAGAAGGCCTGGCACCGCCGCTGCAACGCAGTGGCCTCTTCCCGCCGATGCTCTCTCAGATGGCAGCGATCGGCGAGAAGAGTGGCGAACTCGAAGAGATGCTGATGCGGGTCGCCGAGGCGTACGAGCATCAGGTCGAGATCTCCATCAACGGCCTGCTCTCGCTCCTTGAACCGCTGATGATTCTCGTCATGGCGGTTGTTGTCGGCTTTATCGTTCTGGCCATCCTCCTCCCCATCTTCCAGGTTACCAGCGGGATGGGGTAAGGAACTTGATGAAGAGTCAAGGGTAAGGAATGAGGAGTAACACCCTCCCCCCTCACCCGTTTCACCTCACATTTTCGTCACAGGAGAGACTCCGATGAATCGTTCATACCGAAACCGTTGCTGCGACCAACGTGGCTTCACCCTCATCGAAATCATGGTGGTCGTGGTCATCCTCGGCATCCTCGCCGCCTTTGTCGTCCCCAAGCTGCTTGATCGGCCGGAAGAGGCGCGGCGCACCAAGGCCGGGGTCGATATCAAGGCGATTGAAGGGGCGCTTGGGCTCTACAAGCTCGACAACGGCTATTATCCGAGCACCGAGCAGGGACTCAAGGCGCTGGTCTCTAAGCCCGAAGTGGGGCGGATCCCGACCAAATACCCTGATGGCGGTTACCTCAAGAAAGTCCCCGTCGATCCTTGGAGCCATGATTTCATCTACATCTCGCCCGGCACCCGTGGCGACTTTGACCTGATCTCCTACGGCCCCGACGGCGAACCGGGGGGCGAGGGGAAAGACGCCGATGTCCGTAACTGGGAACTCGAGTAAATCCCAGCAGGGCTTCACCCTCGTCGAACTGGCGGTGGTGATCCTGCTGATCTCTCTCTTCGCCGTGGTGACACTGCCGGTCCTCGACCGGGTCGGCAAAGGGGATATGACCCGCTCGGCGCGGCGCCTCGCCGGCATGGTCAAGTACCTCTACAACGAGTCGGCTTTAAGCGGCCTTGAGCACCGTCTGCACTTTAACCTTGATGAGCGCAGCTGCCGCGGCGAGGTGGTCAGCGCCAGTGGCGAGGTGACCGAGCTCGAAGGGGTCGGTCGGGGGGGCGAGTTCAAAGGGGATGTGAAGATCCTCGATATCGCCATCAGCGGCCGCGAGCAGACCACCAGCGGTGAGGTGACCGCCGAGATCCTCCCCATCGGCTGGCTCCCCGAAACAGTCATCCACTTGGGGAACGAGGCGGGAGAGAAGCTGACCCTGCGCCTGAACCCTTTTACCGGTTCCACTGAGGTCTATGAAGGCTATCGCGAGTTCTGACAGAGGCTTCACCCTGCTTGAGGTGATGGTGGCCCTCGCCATCGTCGCCACCTCGCTGGTCGCCCTGCTCGGTCTCATCAATCGCTCGGTGACCATCAACGACCGGCTGCAGCAAACCACCCGCGCCACCTTGCTGGCCCAGTCGAAGATGTCAGAGATTGAACTGGCGGCCAACAACGGTGGCAGCCTTGATGCCGAAGAGGGCTTTTTTGCCGACCCTTTTGAAAGTTTTCACTGGCGTACCCATTACGAATCGACACCTCTGCCACAGTTGCAGACCGTGACGGTGGTCGTGGCTTGGGGAGACGAAAAAAAGAACGAGGCGGTTGACCTCACCTCCTTTGTCCTGCAGGGGGGGGAATGATGCAGAGCGACCAGCGCGGCTTCACCCTCCTTGAAATCCTGATTGCGATCAGCGTCGCGACCGTGGTCCTCGCCTCGGTCTATGGTGTCTTTGCGACCGTCAGCCGCACCGGCGAGCGCCTTGAAAGTGACAGTGAGGCGTATCATCAGGCCCGAATTATCTTCGACCGAATCGGCCGGGAGAGCCGCGGCGCCTACTACCGCAGCGGCAACGACACCACCCTCTTTCGCGGCGGTGGAGACGGCAGCGCCGCCTTTTTGATTCTGAGCACCACTGCCTCGACCCCGCAGAGCGGCACCAGCGGCGGGATCGTCCAGGTCGCCTACACTCTTGAGGCCGACCCCGACGTCGAAGAGGGAACGTTTCTTTTGCGCCGACGGGAGGCGCCAGCCTTTGTTGCTGACCCGAGCCGCTACCCGGCCGCTCGACTGGCTGCTGGGATTACAGCTCTCGCCTTTCGTTTCTACCACGACGGCACCTGGTACAGCAACTGGGAGAGCGTCAACGAAGGGCAACTGCCACTTCTGGTCGAGATGACCCTGACCCTGCGCATCGATGGTGAGGATGTTCCCTTCATCTCTTCCTTCGACTTGCCGCAGCCCAAGGGGGCTCTATGACGCCGCTTGAGAACGAACGGGGGATGGTGCTGCTGCTGGTGCTGGTGGTCATTGCCCTGCTCAGCGCCCTGCTCATCGAGATCGCCTTTTCGACCCAAGTCGATCTGCGCTTGACCGAGACCTACCGCGACAGCACCCGCGCCTACTACCTCGCCAAAGGGGGGATTCAGGTCGGGCGGATGCTGCTCAAGGAGGACAACAACAGCTACGATGCCAATGACGAGATGTGGGCCCAAGGGATCAGCAACTACCCCCTCGACGAACGGAGCGTGGTCAGTGTCGAGGTCAAAGATCTCGACGGCCGCCTCGACCTCAACCGCATCGTCGACAGCAGCGGCGTCAACCCAACCATCTATCTCGAACGCTTCCAGCGTCTTCTCGAAGAGCTTGGGGCTGACGACCCTGAGGGGTTAAGCGACGCTCTCTTCGACTGGGTCGACAGCAACAACCAAGAGGAGCCGCACGGTGCCGAAGAGGGGTACTATCTCGGGTTAAATCCCCCCTACCCAGCCAAGAACGGTGCCCTCGATACAATTGAGGAACTGCGACTGGTACGCGGCTTCACCGCCGAAGTTTTCGAGTTGGTCGCGCCGCACGTCACGGTACGCGGCGGCAGCCGGCTTAACCTCAATACCGCGACGCCTGAAGTTTTACTCGCCTGGGACGTTGACATGACCGCCGAGGCGACAGAACAGATCGTCGAAGAGCGCGCGGGTGCCCCCTTCGCCAGCACCAATGCGGTGCAAGAGTTGATCGGCATCGACACCTACTCGGCGCTGAACCGCAACCTCGACGTCGGAGTGACCAGCAGCAGCTATCACATCGTCTCCCGCGGCGGCGTCAACGAGGGGGGGCGCCGCGTCGAAGCGGTCTACTCAAAGTCGACCGACACGATTCTTTACCTCAAGGTGAACTAGACATTATGGCAAAACGCTGCATCGGCATCG
>PKUF01000024.1 GCA_002869635.1 Desulfuromonas sp.
GTCCATAGAAAAAGGACTAAGTCCAAGGCCACAAAGGTATTTTTATTTTCCATGAAAACCTCTATTCAGAGTTGACGGCAGCGGATCGTACCCCCCCCGACAAAATGGATGACAACGAATGATTCTTAAAAGAGTAAGACGGAGACCGTGCCAAAAACCATAAGTCTCAAGAGCCTCGACGGCATAATGTGAACATGTCGGATAAAAGCGACATCTCGGAGGTAAAAAGGGTGAAATAATATTTTGGTAAAACCTTATAAGAAAAAGCAAAAGTGTACGAAACATACTATGATCTATCTAGAAAATTATGCAGGCGTGAAAGCTCTTGAAAAATAGCAGAGGAAGAGAGAAGCGCAGCGCTGGGGCGAGCAATCACACATAGTTCACACGAAGAATATTTATGGAGAATACAACGTCTCGCATAATCACGTATAAGTCTTTTAACCCTGTTGCGAACAACAGCATTACCAACACGCCGGCTCACAGTTATACCAAGACGTGAGACAGACAACGTATCAAGATAACGCGTATAAAAAACAAAATTCCGGGTAACAAATTTTGTCCCGGAATTCTGCAGACGACGATAATCATGTGACGTATGAAAACGAGACGAGGGAGGAAAACTTTCGTCTCCCTCCCTGTCAGTAACCACAGCGTATGTCCCACTATTTCGTCGGGATAGCGACACTTAAACTTTTACGACCGCGAGCACGGCGACGATTCAAAACAGCACGACCATTTTTGGTCTGCATCCGCTTACGAAAACCGTGCGTACGCTTACGAGATACGCGACTCGGCTGATAAGTTCTTTTCGACATGATGAATCTCCCTTTTAATCGTTACTCAGAATCGCTATAAAATACACAATTTAATAGTGGAGTCAATAAAAAAAGATATAAAAATATGAACAAGGTACTGTGAATGAAAAGCCTTGCAAACGACAAAATGGTTTGTTAATTTATTAGGCTGATTTATAGAGTCTCAATAAAACAACAACTTATGAGATTTATAAACACCTGTAGACAACCTGTGGAAAACTACTCCCTGCGGTGACACAAGCGGTTATGGATAAAATTTGGAAAGACACGGTCGAACAACTACGTAACGTTTTGACCGAACAAAATTTTAATACCTGGATAACCCCGATCGATTTCATTGAACTCGAAAAGGAAACAATCCGAGTCCAAGTCCCTAATCGGTTTTTCAGTGATTGGATTAAAGAAAATTATAAAGAAATAATACAGGATATACTCAAGAAAATAAGCGGTGTAAATTACATTGTAAAAATAGAAATAAAGAAAAAAGAATTACATAAGAAAATAACAAAAAAACAAGAAATAAAAGATGATAAAGAAACGAAAGTAAAAAAAGAAAAAGACATAAAAAAAGAAATAAGAGCCAGTAATTTAAATCCTAAATACACTTTTGATGAATTTGTTTCAGGCTCATCGAATCAATTTGCTTTTGCAGCAGCAATGGCTGTTGCAAAAAATCCAGCGAGCATATACAACCCATTATTTATATATGGTGGAGTTGGACTTGGTAAAACCCATATAATAAATGCTATAGGTAATTCACTTTTAAAAGAAAGTAAAAATATTAAGGTTTGTTACTATACATCAGAAAAATTCATGAATGAACTCATAAATTCTATTAGATATGGAAAAATGGATGAGTTCAGAAATAAATTTAGAAGTATGGATATACTTCTAATAGATGACGTACAGTTTATAGCTGGTAAAGAAAGAACTCAAGAGGAATTTTTTCACACATTTAACGCTCTTTACGATTCGCATAAACAAATAGTTGTTACATCAGATAAATTTCCGAAAGAAATACCAGGGTTAGAAGAAAGATTACGTTCTCGCTTTGAATGGGGTTTGATCGCAGATATACAACCCCCAGATGTCGAAACCAAGCAGGCCATTCTCAATATGAAGGCAGAAAATAACGGGATTAAACTCAGTGAGGACGTTTCATATTTTTTAGCCAGTTCTATAACAAGTAATATTAGAGAATTGGAAGGATATTTGGTCAGAATAGGGGCCTATGCAAGTTTAACATCAACGCCACTCACGCTGGCGACGGTTAAAGAACTACTTAAAGATATTCTCGTCGAAAAAAATAAAGAGATTTCCATCGACGAAATACTAAAAGCCGTCTGCAATCATTACAATGTTAAATTAACTGACATTAAATCTTCAAAAAGACTCAAAACGTTGGTGACTCCTCGTCAAGTCGGGATGTACCTCGCACGTACCATGACCGCTTCATCCTATCCTGAAATTGGAGATAAATTTGGTGGCAAAGATCACTCAACAATCATCTATGCTATGAAAAAAATTGAAAAAATGCTCAAGGATGACTTTACACTAAGAACGACAATTGAGGCTATTAAGCAAGGATTGATTAATAAAATCTGCTAACGTTTATAAACTGTGAGCAATCCGAGTGAATTATTTGATAAGTCTCTAACTCAGATAAAAATGCAAATTATATACACGATTGTACCCCTTTTTACTGACGAGCATTACTTCAATTTTTTTCCTCAAAAACAGTTAGTTAGGGTACTTATCAAGAAATAAACAGGCCCTACTTCTACTATTTTTTAAAAAATAAACATAATAATAATAAGCTGTGTGGAGGAAAACATGCATTTTCAAATCAGCAAAGACCAGATCATCCGCGGCTTGTCAAAAATTCAAGGTATCGTTGATAAAAAATCAACAATACCCATACTTTCTAATGTTCTTATAGAAACAGAAGATGAAAATAAACTTTCACTAATAGCAACAGATCTAGAAGTTGGAATGAAGGTTGTTATTGATGCCGAAATTATAACACCGGGAAAAATTACAATTTCGGCAAAAAAACTATTCGAAATAATAAGAGAACTGCCTGAACAACCCATAAACATTAATGTACGTGAAAATTCATGGGTAGAAATTAAATGTGGGAAAGCAGTATTTAATATAGTCGGACTCGCTGCAGAGGAATATCCTTATTTTCCAAACCTACAAGATATTGATTACTTTAATGTTGATTCAGAAATCATAAAGAAAATGATAGAAAAAACATCATTTTCTATGTCAAATGATGAAAAAAAATATAATTTAAACGGTCTTTATCTTGTAAAACTAAATATTGATGGATCTAATTATATTAGATTTGTAGCAACAGATGCCCATAGATTAGCTTTAATACAAGAGGAAATAGAAATACCAAATATAGATAATTTAAGTAAAGGAGTCATTCTTCCTAGAAAAGGCGTCATTGAGTTTAAAAAACTTTCGGAAGATGGTGACTCACAATTGAATATCGGTTTTTCTGAAAACAATGTCATTGTTAATAAAGAAAATTCAACGATTATAATGAGATTAGTCGATGGAGACTTTCCAGACTATGAGAGAGTTATACCATTAAATAATCAAAGCATTGCTGTTGCTAATGTAGATAAACTACTTCATGCACTAAAAAGAATATCGACATTGTCTAGTGAAAAAACAAGAGGTATAAAAATAGAATTATCGAATGGAAAATTAGAAATAAGCTCATCTAATCCAGAACTAGGTGAAGCAAGAGAGGATTTAGAAGTAGAATACACCGGAGATAAAATCGAGATAGGTTTCAATTCTAAATATTTAATGGATATACTTACTGCTCAAGATCATGACTTTATAGAATTTATTTTAAAAGATAATATTTCATCAGGTATGGTAAGGCCAGAAAATAGTAATAATTATACATGTGTACTTATGCCAATGCGTCTTTAAAATAACTATAAAAATGTTTGTTACATCACTTGATGTAAAATCATATAAAAATATTATAAGTGAAAATGTTGATTTCGATAAAAATATCAATATTTTCTATGGTAACAATGGACAAGGTAAAACAAATTTACTCGAATCTATATATTTTTGCTTATCATTAAAAAATTTCAGAAATTTAAAAAATAAAGATCTTGTCACTCTAGGTAACAAAAAATGTGATGTTATTGTTTTTGTCGAAAATAAATATGGTGAAAATAAATATCAAATAAGTCTAAGAGATAATAAGAAATACGTTTATTTAAATGGTAAAAATCCAGGAAAAAGTAGTATCTGGTTTGGAAATAATGAAATTCTAACTTTTATACCTGATGACATCAGTTACTTAAAAAAATCACCCGCTGATCGAAGGACATTAATAGACCGAGGGATATTTCAACACGATAAATCATTTCTTATTGATCATCGTAATTATGAAAAATGCTTAAAGCAGAGAAATAATCTTCTAAAAAAAGATTGTTCTTGGAAACAAGTAGAACCATGGACAATCCAATTAATTGATTATGCTAGAAAGATAGTAGCTAAAAGAATTGAACATGTTGAACTTCTTAATAGAAATGTAAATACAATATATAGAAAAATTACAAATAGTAATGAAAGTATAGAAATAAATTATATAAAAAATCAAAATGATGATTTTACAGTCGAATATTTGAAAAATAAATTTTATAGAGATTTAAAATATGGTTTTACGCTAGATGGGCCGCACCGAGATGATATCGAATTTAAAATAAACGATACACTTGTACGATCTGGAGGATCGCAGGGGCAAATAAAATTAATTGTTTTAGCTGTAAAATTATGTCAAATAGACATAATTAAAAATATTANCAAAAAAATATCCATTAATACTTCTCGATGATATCGCAGGCGATCTTGATAAAAACCGCTTGGAAAAATTTTTCGAAGTATTGATAAAAGAAAAAATACAAATTTTTATTACAACATCTAATTTAAATCACTTACCCGCAAATATTGTTTCTCAAGCACGTTGTTTTAATATAGATAGCGGGAAAGTTATTTCACAAACGTAATGAGGAATCGATGACTGAAGAGCATGACAAAAAATACGGTGCTGAGAGTATTAAGGTTCTCGAAGGTCTGGCTGCCGTAAGAAAGAGACCGGCGATGTATATAGGTTCTACCGGTCCTATGGGGCTTCATCACCTTGTTTACGAAATTGTTGATAACTCGATAGATGAAGCCTTGGCGGGATATTGTGACAACGTTATCGTGACACTGCATATCGATGGTTCTGTGACGGTAGAGGACAATGGACGTGGTATTCCGGTCGATATGCATCCAACGCAGAAGAAATCGGCAGCAGAAGTTGTCATGACGGTCCTTCACGCTGGAGGAAAGTTCGATAGTGATTCTTATAAGGTATCAGGAGGTTTACATGGTGTGGGAGCGGCGGTTGTTAATGCCCTTTCAACAACCCTTGATATAGAAATTCGAAAAAATGGGAAAAAATACCGTCAATCCTATAGTCGTGGTGTTCCTCTGGCATCACTAGAAGAAGTTGGTGAAACGACAAGACGAGGTACCAAGACCACATTTTGGCCTGACGATGATATCTTTGAGACAACAGATTTTTCTTTCGAAATTTTATCTCAGCGTTTGCGTGAACTTGCGTTTCTCAATGCTGGAGTAAAAATAACAATAATCGACGAGCGTAGTGAAAAAAATCACGAATTTCATTATGAAGGGGGAATATCTTCGTTCGTCCAATTTATCAATCGTGCTAAAAATCCTATTAATTCCCAGCCAATGTACTTAAAGGGAATAAAAGAAGGTGTCGAGATTGAGGTATCAATTCAATATAATGATGGATATGACGAGAAGATTTTCTCATTTGCCAACAATATAAATACACACGAAGGTGGAACACATCTTTCTGGTTTTAAAGCTTCTCTGACCCGGACAATGAACAGCTATGCAGCCGCAAATAATCTTTTAAAGAATGTTAAAACGACAATTAGTGGTGATGATTTAAGAGAGGGAATGGCCGCTGTTATTTCAGTCAAAGTTCCTGATCCTCAGTTTGAAGGTCAAACCAAAACAAAACTGGGAAATTCAGAGGTAAAAGGCTATGTTGAGACCCTTCTCAACGAACAGCTTGCAACCTATCTTGAAGAGAATCCACAAGTTGCAAAAAAAATTCTTGAAAAAGGTATTGATGCTGCCAGAGCCCGGGAAGCCGCTCGCAAAGCGCGTGATCTGACTCGACGCAAAGGAGCTTTAGAGGGACTTTCATTGCCGGGAAAATTGGCAGACTGTCAGGAAAAGGATCCATCTCTATGTGAAATCTATCTCGTCGAGGGTGACAGCGCCGGTGGCAGTGCCAAGCAGGGAAGGGATCGACGTTATCAGGCGATTCTCCCCTTGAAAGGGAAGATACTTAACGTCGAAAAAGCTCGTTTTGACAAGATGCTTACCTCAAACGAAATCCGCACTCTAATTACAGCCATGGGAACCAGCATCGGCAAAGAAGATTTTGATGTCAGCAAGTTACGTTATCACCGCATTATCATCATGACGGACGCTGACGTTGACGGTTCACACATCCGTACCTTGCTATTAACCTTCTTTTTCCGGCAGATGCCGGATCTTATAGAGCGAGGTCATCTCTACATTGCCCAACCGCCACTCTACAAAGCGAAGCGGGGAAAGAAAGAAATCTACCTCAAAGATGACGCGATCCTTCTCGATTATTTGCTTAATGAAGGGGTCGATGGAATTACCGTTCAAACTGAGAAAAGCGGTAAAGTGTTGCGGGGCAAGCAGATTATCCCGATGTTGCGTAGCATCATCGACTATAACAATCAGTTCAACCGGATCAGCCACAAAGGGGTCCATAGCGAAGTCCTCAAAGTTTTCGTCACCGGGAAGATCTTTAACGGCTACGCCGATATGAGTGATCTCTCGCCCTTGGCTGCAAATCTCAAAGCCGTCGAACCGCGTGCGACCTATGAGGTCTTTGAAGATCCGGCTCGAATTCTATTTACCCTCGGCAACATCCGGGCGCGGATCGAGCAATCGACGCTCGATTTGCTCTCCTCTCCGGAATACAAGATGTTGCTCCAGGCCTATAAACAGGTTGAAGATATCGGGATGGACGAAAAGATTTTTATCTCCTGTGAGAATAAGGAGGAGGCAACGGTCAGCGATCGTCAGGAACTTCTTGACTTCTTCCTTGCCCGGGCCAAAAAAGGTCAATATATCCAACGCTATAAGGGGTTGGGAGAGATGAACCCGGAGCAGCTTTGGGAGACGACCATGGATCCGGAAAAGCGGGTCTTGCTGCAGGTGAAAATCGAAGATGCAGTGGAAGCCGATTCGATATTTACCGTGCTGATGGGGGATCAGGTGGAGCCACGGCGCGAGTTTATTGAGACCAACGCGCTAAACGTGTCGAACCTGGATATCTGATTTTTCCGCCGTTTCGGTGTCGAAAGGAATCATCTACATGCTTTCCGAGCAAAACAAGATCAGCGTCAATATCGAAGACGAAATGCGCAAGTCCTATATGGACTACGCCATGAGCGTCATCATCGGTCGTGCGCTTCCCGATGTACGTGACGGCCTCAAGCCAGTGCACCGCCGCGTCCTCTTCGCCATGAGCGAGCTGGGGAATGAGTGGAATAAGCCGTATAAGAAATCGGCTCGTGTTGTTGGTGATGTCATCGGTAAATACCATCCGCATGGTGACACCGCTGTTTATGACACCATCGTCCGCATGGCACAGGACTTCTCCATGCGCTACACCTTAGTGGATGGTCAAGGGAACTTCGGCTCGATTGACGGGGACTCGGCTGCGGCTATGCGTTACACCGAGGTGCGGATGGCTCGCCTGTCTCACGAACTCCTCGCCGATATCGACAAGGAGACTGTCGACTTTGGTCCCAACTACGATGACTCGCTTAAAGAGCCGTTGGTCCTCCCTTGTCGTGTCCCTAATCTACTGGTCAACGGCTCCGAAGGGATAGCCGTCGGTATGGCGACCAAGATTCCGCCCCATAATCTTGGTGAAGTCGTTAATGGTCTTATTTCTGTTATCGATAATCCGAGCATCACTCTCGAAGAGCTGATGGAAGTGATCCCCGGTCCAGACTTCCCCACATCAGGTTTTATTCTTGGAAATGACGGAATAAAGGAAGCCTACGGAAACGGTCGCGGTATCATCCAGATGCGGGCGCGGGCTCTGGTCGAGAAGGATCGCCGTACTGGACGCGAGAGCATCATCGTCAGTGAGATTCCCTACCAAGTGAATAAAGCGCGGTTGATTGAGAAGATCGCCGAGCTGGTCAAGGATAAGAAAATTGAGGGAATCTCTGACCTGCGTGACGAGTCAGACCGCGAAGGGATGCGAATCGTCATCGAACTCAAGAGGGATGTCGTTCCCCAGATCATCCTCAATCAGCTCTACAAGATGACCCAAATGCAGTCCTCATTCGGGATCATCATGCTCGCCATTGTCTCGGGACAACCGCGAGTGCTGTCACTGCGTGAGGTCCTGAATCATTTCATCGACCACCGTCGTGAAATCGTCACACGCCGCTGTATCTTTGAGCTGAAAAAAGCCGAGGCCCGTGCCCATATTCTCGAGGGTCTCAAAATCGCCCTCGATAATCTCGACGAGGTTATAAAGATTATCCGTGCCTCAGGGAGCCCTGCAGAAGCTCGCGCGCAGCTTATTGAGCGCTTCAGCTTCACCGAACTGCAGGCCCAGGCGATCCTCGATATGCGACTGCACCGCCTGACCGGTCTGGAGCGAGATAAGATTGTCAACGAGTACAATGAAGTTCTTGCTTTGATCAAACGTCTCAAAGAGATTCTCGCCAGCGAAGTGGAGATTCTCAAGATCATCAAGGAAGAGCTGACTGAGATCCGCGATCGTTTCGCTGATGTGCGGCGAACCCAGATCGTTGAAAAGACAGGCGAGCTCTCACTTGAAGATTTGATCGTCGAAGAGGATATGGTAGTCACCGTCTCCCACACGGGTTACATCAAGCGTAACGCCGTCTCCCTCTACCGGGCCCAGCGCCGCGGCGGCAAAGGGAAAACGGGCATGCGACCGAAAGAAGAGGATTTTGTCGAGCGACTCTTCATCGCCTCAACCCACTCCTATATCTTGGTTTTCACCGATCAAGGGAAGCTTTATTGGCTCAAGGTTCACGAAATTCCGCAGGGCGGCCGCGCTTCGCGCGGCAAGGCTATCGTCAATCTGCTGCAGCTATCTGATGGCGAAAAGGTGATGACAATTCTTCCGGTGAAAGAATTCATTGAAGGTAAATACATCATCACCGCTACTGAGCAAGGAACAGTGAAGAAGACCGACCTGATGGCCTACTCCAACCCTCGTGCCGGTGGGATCATTGCCCTCACTATCGATGAGGGAGATCATCTCATTGCTGCTCGTCTTACTGACGGGGATACCGATATTCTTCTAGCTAGTCGCAACGGCAAGGCAATCCGCTTCCCTGAAAAAGATGTGCGTTCTATGGGGCGTACCGCCCGTGGGGTAAGAGGGATGGCACTTGAGGACGATGATAAGGTGATCGGGATGGAAGCGGTCACCGATGCAACATCGGCGACTTTGGTGACGGTCACGGAAAACGGTTACGGTAAGCGGACCAGTCTTGACGAATATCGGGTCCAGAGTCGTGGTGGTAAAGGGATTATTACCATCAAAACCAGTGACCGAAACGGTAAAGTGGTCGATATCAAGCTGGTCGATGATGACTCGGATCTAATGTTTATCACCGATCGGGGTCAGGTGTTGAGGACCAGTGTTGGCCACCTCTCGATCATCGGTCGTAATACCCAAGGGGTGCGGTTGATGGTCCTTGAGGCGGGTGAAAGAATTGTGGCAGTAGCCAAACTCGCCGAGAAGGATGACGAGAATGGAGATCAGGAAATTACAGAAGAAGCTCTTGAAGGAGGAGAAGAGGCGCCGGAGGAGGAAGTCTAAACTTCGTCGCTTTTTCCTGACTGTCCTGGTTCTGGCTGTTTTCACGGGTGCAAGCTACGGAATATACTATCTGCAACATCGTGAAGATTTTCGCCACGCGGAACTGCAGCAAATTGAGGCAATTATCGCCAGTGGTGAGGTCGAGCAGGCCATCGCTCAACTCGAGGGTTTTTGTGCAACCTACAAAGATTCAATCCATCGTCCGCAGGCCCTTTTCATCCTTGCGGATACTCTGAATCTTGGACTGCAGCGTTACCACGATGCGATCTTTACTTATTTAACGCTGGTTAAGAATTACCCATACGATGCCTTGACTGAGAAGTCGCAACGCGAGGTTGCTGAAATCTACAAAAGCCGGTTGCGTGACTATCCACGAGCGATCGCCAGTTATCAAAAGATCCTTGAAATGTCGCCAGCTGATGGAGATCGCATACAGAATGAAGTGGCGGATCTCTACTTTCGCCTTGAAAACTTTGAACAGGCACGGATTGAGTTTGAAGGGTTGCTCAAGGAGTATCCTGATAGCCCTTTGATCGCCGAGGCTCGGTATCGGGTTGCCGTCAGCCATAATCTGGAAGGAGCTCTCAATGCGGCAGAAGAGGGTTTTTTCAAAGTGATGGAGGCTCACCCGAAGAGCCCTTATGCGGCGGAAGCCCAGTTCGGTTTGGCGACCTTGCTTGAAGGACGGGGCGAACTGCGTCAAGCGCTGCAGCTTCTCACGCAGCTCGAAGGGGTTTACCCCAATGCCGAGGCACTCTCGACCCGAATTGCTCAGGTCGAGGAAAGAATCCGCAAAAAAAAGAAAGCCATCTGACAGGAACGATATGAAGATCGGTGTGATCGGAGCAGGGAGTTGGGGGACGACCTTGGCAAACCTGCTGGCGGGTAAAGGGTATAACGTGACCCTCTGGGTTTACGAAGAGGATCTGGCACAGCGTATAGGTAAAAATCATATCAACGATGTCTACCTGCCGGACATCGACCTTGAACCGACGTTAAAAGCGACTTCGGATCTGGCTGAGGCAGCGGCTGAAAAAGAGATGCTGTTGTTGGTCCCGCCATCGCAGGTGATGCGGCAGGTGGTGGAACAGGCGATTCCTCATATCTCATTCGGAACCCTGATTGTTTCGGCATCAAAAGGGATCGAAAATGATTCCCTTGAGCTGATGTCGGAGGTTCTTGAAGAGACGCTGCCGAAAGATCTACGACGCCAGCTAGCTTATCTTTCCGGCCCCTCCTTTGCCCGAGAAGTCGCACAAGGAATACCGACTGCTGTGGTGGCAGCAGCTGACGATACGAAACGGGCGCAGCGGGTGCAGGAGATCTTCAGCACCCCGAAATTTCGTGTCTATAGCAACGACGATGTTATTGGCGTCGAGGTCGGTGGGGCGCTCAAGAACGTGATCGCTCTCGCGGCCGGTGTTGCAGACGGGCTCGGCTTCGGCTTCAACTCACGGGCTGCTTTGATTACTCGGGGGCTGGCTGAAATGAGCCGTCTCGGTGTTGCCCTGGGGGCTCGACCAGAGACTTTTTCCGGTCTTGCCGGGATGGGAGACTTGGTGCTGACCTGTACCGGGGATCTCTCCCGAAATCGCAGTGTCGGTATTGAACTCGGTAAAGGCAAAAGACTCAGTGATATCCTTGGGGGGATGAAAATGGTCGCCGAAGGGGTTAAAACCACTCTTTCGGCGTATCAACTGGCCCAGCGACTGGAAATTGAGCTGCCGATCACCGAACAGACCTACCGTATTATTTATGAAGAGAAAGAGCCGCGGCAGGCAGTTAGCGACCTGATGCTGCGTGATCTGAAAAGTGAACGTGACGACTTCGCGAACGGATAAGAAAGGATGAAAACAATGAAAAAAGCGGGACTGATTCTTCTGGCACTGCTGATTTTGGCGACACCGTCTTGGGCTAAAACCAAGGTGATGATCGAGACCAATTACGGTGATATCATTCTCGAGCTTAATGAGGAGAGGGCGCCGAAGTCTGTGGCGAACTTTCTCGCCTACGCCGAGAAAGGACATTACAATGGGACGATCTTCCATCGGGTGATCAAGGGGTTCATGATCCAAGGGGGAGGGATGACCGAAGCGCTACGACCAAAAGCGACGGAACCTCCGGTGGTCAATGAAGCAGGAAATGGTTTGAAGAATCTGCGCGGGACCATTGCTATGGCACGGACCTCCATTGTTGATAGTGCGACCAGCCAGTTTTTTATCAATTTGGTCGATAACGCTTTTCTCGATCATCGTGACAAAACCGCTCGTGGCTATGGTTACGCCGTTTTTGGTAAGGTGATCAAGGGGATGAAGGTTGTCGATAAGATTGGCAACAGCCGTACCGGTACGCGTAAGCGCTTTAAAGATGTTCCTGTCGAGACGGTGACCATCGAGAACGTCAAGCGTCTCGACGATTAAATTTAACGTAAGTGCAGGATTGAGCGGGGGTGGCCAGTGACCAGCATCCGCATCATGACCTACAATCTACGAGGTTTTAAAGGGGAGGATGGAGGGGTTGACCCGTGTCACTCCCTTCAGGTCATCTCCAACGGCGCACCGGATATCCTTGCCCTACAAGAGGCAACAGCGTCTGGTAAAGAGCTGACTGAGATGGCTGAGGGTCTCGGAATGCGTCTTTATGGGGGGGATGGAGGACTCGCCTTTTTCTCCTACTATCCACTCCATGGGATCGCCACCTTCGAACTCGGCGGCGGCGGTCTCTGTTTGCGAGCAGATGCTGAGATCAACGGTCAGCGCCTCCACCTCTTTAACGTCTGTTTTGTCGCAACGCACCGACGGCAGCAGATCGCTTCTCTTCTTGGTCCCGAATTACTCAGCCATCGTAGTCTAAGCAGCCCCTGCCTGATACTCGGTGACTTTGCCGACTATCCTTGGTCACTCGGTAATCTCGAACTCTCTCTTGCTCTGCGCAAGGGACGCCAACCCTGTTGGAGGGGAACCTACCCCGCTTTTTTCCCTCTGCTCGCCCGTGATCGTGCCTATTTACGCGGTGATATCCGAATTTTAGATGCTTCCGTTGATCGGAGTCGTGACGCCCGTCGGGCCTCAAGCCATCTCCCTTTTGTGGTGACGGTCAGGGTGACCGATCCACGGCGTACTCTTAAGGTTGGTGATACGCTACGCAAGCGGATGAATATCGTTCCCGGATAGATGTGGAAAAGTCTGTGGATAGTGTGGATAAGAAATGCGCCAAAAGGTTAAAGCAAAGGAGAAAACCGAGTTCTGCGCTGCGCCTTAAAGCTTTGCAAATCCTTGATCGGCTTGAGACACTCTACCCGCATCCAGAGTGTGCTCTTGTTCACCGTAATCCCTTTGAGCTTCTGATTGCCACTATCCTTTCGGCCCAGTGCACCGACGTGCGGGTCAACATGGTGACCCCTCCTCTCTTTGATCGATATCCCGATCCTAGATCCCTTGCAAGGGCCAATCAGGAAGATGTTGAAGGGCTAATTCGTAGCACCGGGTTTTTTCGCAACAAGGCTGCCAATCTCATTGGTTGTGCCAGCGCCTTGGTGGGTGAACATCAAGCAGAGGTGCCACAAAATCTTGAAGCACTGGTGCGTCTTCCGGGGGTAGGACGTAAGACTGCTAACGTCATTCTAGGCAATGCCTTTGGCATTCCCGGCATGGTGGTCGATACCCATGTCAAGCGGCTCACTCGTCGGTTGGGATGGAGCCAGAATGATGACCCGGTCAAAATCGAACAGGATCTCTGTCTGCTTCTGCCGGCTGAACGCTGGACGATCACCAGTCATCTGTTGATTCTCCACGGACGGTCTCTATGCAAAGCGCCAACACCAATCTGCTCTCAATGTCCAATTCAGCCGGAGTGTCCCCGGTACCATGTGAGCCGTAGTCGATAAAAAAGGCCGCCTGATCTCAGGCGGCCTTTGACATTTCTGGTAAAGGAAAAGGGGTTACTCCAGCTCCATATCAAGGCGAAAAAAATCGCGGGCCTGGGGTTCCCGTTCGTCAATCGCATAACGAGACGGAGCGGTACCGGGGGCAAAGACCTCAATCGAAACGTCGGAGGTGTCCTCAATGGCGAGGAGGCCGGTTTGGGGATCGACGGGGTAAAACTCGATACTGTCAGGGACTGTGAAATCTTTGCTCTCCATATGGGCCGTGACCGACTTCATGAAGTTGACCCACGCTGGTGCAGCGGCGCGGGAGCCGGTCTCCTGATCCCCTAAAGGGCGCTCTTGGTCATAACCTGTCCATGAAACGGCGACGAGTTGAGGAATGAAGCCGACAAACCAGGCATCCTTGAGATCGTTGGTGGTACCGGTTTTTCCAGCGGCGGGGCGACGCAGAGCCTTGGCACGAAAGCCGGTTCCGTTTTGCACGACACTCTCCATCATGTTGGTGACGAGGTAAGCGGTTTCGGCGGAGATGACCCGTTTCGGTCGCTGTTCGATAAGACGCTGATCGTCGGCGAGTCCGTCAGGAAAGTCGGCAGGGTCGAGGGATTCAAGAACCCGTTGGTCGCGGTCGCGAACGGTGGTGATATAGGTTGGTTCGAGCTTAACTCCTCCGCTGGCAAAAACAGTATAGGCGGTGGCAAGCTCAAGAGGCGTCAAGGCTGAAGAACCGAGTGCCAGTGTCAGGTCTCGGGCAATAGGCGAGGTAATCCCGAGCTTGCTGATGTAGCTGGCAGCGTAGCCGATGCCGATATCCTCGAGAATCTTGATGGTGATGATGTTGTGCGAGCGGGTCAAGGCGGTGCGGACCGAGGTCGCCCCATGGAACGATTTGCTATAGTTTTTCGGTTTCCATTCGGTCTCTTCCCCTTCAGCGCTGGTCTCCTTGTAGATCAGCGGTGTGTCGAGAACGATGGTCGCTGGGGTGTACCCCTTGTCGAGGGCCGCCGCGTAGATCAGCGGTTTGATCGCCGATCCGGGGAGGCGCTTGGCCTGCAGAGCCCGATTAAACTGGCTTTTGTAGAAGTCATAACCGCCGACCATCGCCCGAACTTGGCCCGAGGTGGGGTCGAGAGCGATAAACGCTCCTTGGGCCAGTGGCTCCTGCTCAAGCTTCAACGAGAGGTTCCCCTCTTCGTCAATGTCCGTAAGCCGAACTTGAACGACAGCACCGATTGGCAGGTGAGTCTCTTCCTCGTTGGCGTTGCCGCTAGGAGGGATCTCCCGCGGTGTGACGATAAGAGGGGTCGCCCAGCGACATGATTTGAGAGGTATATTGATCAAACGGGCACCGAGGCGAACGGTGAGGTGCTCGCTGTCAGCACTGGCAACCACGGCCTCGAGCAGAGAATCGAGAGAGGGGATTTTCTTGGTAAAAGACTCCTCCTGTTCGGCAAGGAAGGTCTTCTCTTCTTCTTCACTGAGCAGGCGCAAAGGGCCACGGAAGCCTTGCCTCTTATCATGGTTGCGCAGATTGGTGCGGACTGCTTCCTGCGCCGACTGCTGCATCGAAAGTGACATGGTGGTCTGGATCTGCAGACCGTCGTTGTAGAGACGCTCTTTGCCATAACGCTCAACGATGTCGCGACGTACCTGCTCGGTAAAATAAGCCGCATCAGCGATATGGGTATTGACCCGTGGGTGAATGGTCAACTCTTCGGCGAGTGCGGCGTCACGTTCCATCGTGGTGATGAAACCGTCTTCAACGAGGCGACCAAGGACGTACTTTTGTCGCTCCTTGGCCCGGGCGTAATGGCGGTAGGGAGAGTAGCGGCTCGGGGCCTGAGGCAGGCCAGCGAGCATGGAACATTCGGCGAGGGTGAGCTCCTCAACATTCTTGTCGAAATAATTTTCGGCCGCTGCTTGCACTCCGTAGGCGCCGTGGCCAAGGAAAATCTGATTAAGGTAAAGAAAAAGGATCTCCTCTTTGCTAAGACGTTGCTCCATGCGCCAGGCGAGGATCGCCTCTTTGAATTTGCGTGAAAACTTTTTCTCGGGGGTGAGCAGAAGGCTTTTGGCAACCTGTTGAGTGATGGTGCTCCCCCCCTGGGCGATCCGTCCGGCCTGAACGTTTTTGATCGCGGCGCGCAGGATCGAGATGAAGTCGATTCCGGCGTGGGAGAAGAAGTGGGCGTCTTCGGCTGAGACTAAAGACTGGATCAACTGCTTTGGCATCCGGCTGACCGGAACGACGATGCGGCGCTCCTTGTAATACTCGGCGATCACTTCCCCTTCAGCGCTGTAGGCGCGCGAGATGATCGGTGGCCGGTAGTCGGCAAGGGAGTCAACCTTCGGCAGGGTGCGGGCGACGTAGAAATAGGCGCCAACCACCGCAAGGATTCCGGAGAGGGTGACAACCAGCAGGGAAAGAAACAGAGTACGGATCAGTGAACGTAGCTTCATGGCAGGATCGTGGGGCAAGAGGTGAATGTGCGCCAGTAATACCACAACGGGGTGGGGCGGGCAATTCTTTTGCCATTTGCCTCCCTTAGGGGGTGTGCTATAGTGGCGAACCGTTGATGCAGGAGGATAACATGGGTCGTTTCGGGTCAATTCTACTCTTTGGAGTCGTGCTTTTTTGCGGCGCCTGCGCCATGTTCAGTAGCTGGAAATCAATCCCGGCCCCCGGAGGTTGCGACCAGTGTCATCGGGTGCCGATTGCCGCCGACTGGACGGTGACTCTGGTCCCAGCCAAACTGCATGATGAGACGGATCAAGAGCACTGGCAGAGGGCAAATTCGGTGCTACCGGAACAGGAGGGGCGGGTCGAAGTTCAGAAGGTGAGTGAGCGACGCTGCTTCCGCTGTCACAAAGGTCCCAACCGCGCCCATGCCGACTATCAGGGGCGCTACCACCACTAGCGATTGATCGGTACGGAAAACCATGATTCGACGAACTAAAATTGTCGCGACTCTCGGCCCGGCAAGTAGCCGTCCAGAGAAGGTACTTGCCCTGATGGAGGCGGGGGCAGATGTCTTCCGCCTTAACTTTTCCCACGGTGATCATGCCGACAAGCGAGCATTGATTGCAACGATCCGCGATCTCTCGCGTCAGCGTCGTCAGGCGGTGGCGATCCTTGGCGACCTGCAGGGGCCGAAGATTCGCACCGGTAAAATGCGCGGTGGAGCCTTGGAACTCCATAATGGTGAGAGTGTCACGATCACCACCCGAGATATCGAAGGGGAAGGGAGCCTGATCCCCACCACCTTTGCCAACCTGCCGCAGGACGCCCGCGCCGGTGACCGGATTCTTCTTGATGATGGTCTGCTTGAGCTTAAGGTGACCAGCGTGTCTGGTGATGAGGTGATGTGTAAGGTGGTTACCGGCGGCACCCTCAAGGATCGCAAGGGGATCAACCTCCCCGGAGTCACGGTCTCGGCCCCGGCGCTGACCGAGAAGGACCGGGCTGACCTCGAGTTTTGCCTGAACGAAGAGGTCGATTTTGTCGCCCTCTCTTTTGTTCGCAGCGCGGCCGATGTCGCTGAACTTAAAGATCTTCTCTTTGATGCCGGTTCGAAGCTGCAGGTGATCGCCAAGATCGAGAAGCCGCAGGCGGTGGATAACTTTGACGCCATCCTCGATGTGGCCGATGGGGTGATGGTGGCGCGGGGCGATCTCGGGGTCGAAATGAGTCCTGAGAAGGTGCCGCTGATCCAGAAGCGGATCATCCGAAAATGCAACGAGGCTGGTAAACCGGTGATCACCGCAACCCAGATGCTTGAAAGTATGATTGAGCGGCCGCGCCCGACCCGGGCCGAAACCTCGGACGTCGCCAATGCTATTCTCGATGGGACCGATGCGGTGATGCTCTCAGGAGAGACCGCCTCGGGGCTTTATCCGGTGGAGGCGGTAGAGCTGATGGTGCGGGTCGCCGCCGACGTTGAGGGGGACCCGGAGCTGCGCGAGAAAGTCTTTCACCCAATCCCCGAGGTTCGCGGCTATCGTCGTCTTCCCGAAGCGATCGGTCAGGCCGCCTGTCGCGTCGCCGAAACCGTTGGGGCTGCCGCGATCCTTGCCTTTACCCAGACCGGGAGCACGGTGGCGTTGGTCGCCAAGTACCGTCCCGAGATGCCGATTTATGCCGTCACCCCCTCGCAAGGGGTGCGCCGTCGCCTCGCCCTCTCTGCCGGAGTCCGTTCCATTCGCGTTGATATTGCCGGAGATACGGAAGCACAGATCCGCTCGGTGGAAGAGGCGGTTCTTGCCGCTGGGGTGGTCGCGCGTGGCGACGTGGTAGTGATCACCATGGGAAGCCCGGTTTCTGCCCCCGGCACCACTAACCTGATGAAGGTTCATCGCGTCGGTACCGGCAGTTTCTACGAAGTACACTGACCCTTTGCCAGACGAGAGAGAGATGGAAAAAAAAGCGGTCGTCCTCTACAGCGGTGGGCTCGATTCCACCACTTGTCTTGCCATCGCTCGAGAGAAGGGGTTTACCCCGTACGCCATGAGCTTCTCCTACGGTCAGCGCCACAGCGTTGAGTTGGAGAAGGCAAGTCAGTTCGCGCCGATCAGCGGTGCGGCTGAACATCAGCTGGTGAACGTCGATCTGCGACAGATCGGCGGCAGCGCCCTCACCTCAGAGATTCCGGTTCCTAAGGACGGTGTCGTTGAGGGGGAGATCCCGGTCACCTATGTTCCGGCTCGCAACACTATCTTCCTCTCCTTCGCGCTGGGGTGGGCCGAGGTTCTCGGTGCCTTCGATATATTTGTCGGGGTTAACGCCCTCGACTATTCGGGCTACCCCGACTGTCGCCCCGAGTACATCGCCGCCTTTGAGACGATGGCCAACCTCGCCACCCGCGCCGGAGTCCAGCAGGAGGGACGCTACCGTATTCACGCGCCGCTGCTGCATCTGAGCAAGGCGGAGATCATCCGCAAAGGGCTCGCCCTCGGTGTCGACTACCGCTACACCCATTCCTGTTACGATCCGACCCCCGAAGGTCTTGCCTGTGGTGTTTGCGACTCCTGCCGTCTGCGTCTTAAAGGATTCGAAGAGGCCGGAAGCGCTGATCCCGTCGCCTATGTGGTGACACCGTAACCCTCCACCGCACGCTTTTTCATGCGTTCCGTTCATCAAGGAGGCCGCCGATGTCCGGCATGCCCGATCTGCAACAGTCCCGAGATAACCGCAACATCGCCATCGACAAGGTCGGGGTCAAGGATATCCGCTACCCGATCATCGTCATGGACAAGAGCCGGACGCGTCAGCATACGGTGGCGCGGATCAACATGTACGTCGACCTGCCGCATCACTTCAAGGGGACGCACATGAGCCGCTTCATTGAGATCCTCAACCGCTACCATGGCGAAATCCGCATCGAGAGTCTCGATGCGATCCTTGAGGCGATGAAGGAGCGGCTTGAGGCGAGCTGCGCTCATCTTGAGATGGAGTTCCCTTACTTCATCGAGAAGACCGCGCCGGTTTCTGGGGCGCGGGGGCTGATGGAGTACCAGTGTCAGATGATCGGCCGCCACGGCGAGACCCCTGACTTCGTCCTCGGAGTGACGGTGCCGGTCACCTCCCTCTGTCCCTGCTCCAAGGAGATCAGCAGCTTCGGCGCCCATAACCAGCGCAGCGCGGTTCAGGTTCAGGTGCGCTACCACGAGCACGTCTGGCTTGAGGATCTGATCAACTGGATTGAAGGGTGCGCCAGTGCCCCTGTCTACTCGTTGCTTAAGCGTGAGGATGAGAAGGCGGTGACTGAGCAGGCCTACGAGAACCCGATGTTCGTCGAAGATATCGTTCGGGCGGTGACCGAGACGCTGCAGCAAAAGCGTGAGATCCACTGGTTTCGGGTCCAGTGTGAAAACTTCGAATCGATCCACAACCACTCGGCCTACGCTCAGGTCGAGCGCCAGCGTGACGCGGAAGGGGTGTGGATAACTCTGTGAATAGTGTGGAGAAAACGCCGACATTCCACACCTTGCCCCTGTGTGAAGCACGCCTTGGGATCTTCGCCAAGGCGCCGGTGGCCGGAAAGGTCAAGACCCGCCTGACCCCGCCGCTGACGGCGCAAGAAGCGGCAGATCTCTATGAAACCGCGCTGCATGAGACCGTGACACGGATGGTCGTGGCCGGTTTTGCCGTGGTGTTGCTGGTGGATGGCGACGACGTGTATTTTGCTCGGAACTTCCCTGATCTTCCCCGTCTTCCTCAGGGAGAGGGAGATCTCGGGGCGCGTATGGCGCGGACGCTTGAGGGGTTGCTGCGTCAGGCGCCGAAGGCGGCGCTGGTCGGCAGCGATGCTCCCGACCTGCCCGTTGCGCTGGTTGAAGACGCCTTTGCCGCACTTAACAACCATACCGTGGTGACGGCACCGGCCGCCGACGGAGGGTATGTCCTGATCGCTGAGCGGGAGCATGCACCCACCCTTTTCACCGAGATCCCCTGGAGCAGCGCCGAGGTTCTTCCTCTGACCCGTTCTCGAGCGGCGCAGGCGCATCTTGCCTATGCCGAGGTTGCGGGGTGGGAAGATCTTGACGATGTCGCGGCGCTGCGCCGCCTCTTACAGCGTTCACCGAATTCACAGACCGCCTGTTACATCAGGCAAAACCTCGCCTCCCGTCTTCTCCCCCTCCCCATTTCTGCCGTCCCCTGAGTCGCCCCCTGGCGAGATCATGTCCACGTCTGCGTCTGTTTGAGAAAAAACTGTCAGCCCGACAAAAGAGAACATGCTGATCTTGCGGCAAAGATAGCGTTGACGGCGGCGCGAATTCTGCATGATGAATGGAGAGAAGACCACGCTTTCCCGGAGAGATTCATGCTCGATCGCTACGGACGTTCCATCGATTATCTGCGCCTTTCAATCACCGACCGCTGCAATCTGCGCTGTCGCTATTGCATGCCGGAAGAGGGGGTTCCCCCTTTAAGTCATGGTGATATTCTTAGTTATGAAGAGCTACTGCGGGTCGCCGAGGCGGCAGTGGCGCTTGGGGTGCGCAAAATCCGCATCACCGGTGGTGAGCCGCTGGTGCGTAAAGGTGTCACCTCCTTCATCGCCCGTCTGGCCGCCCTCCCCGGTTCTCCTGAGATCGTCTTGACCACCAATGGTTTTCTTCTCGCCCCGCTTGTCTCAAAACTGCGCGAAGCGGGACTTGCGCGGGTCAACGTCAGCCTCGATACCTTGCGCCCTGAGCGTTTTGTCGCCATCACCCGGCGCCAGGGTCTTGATCAGGTCTTAGATGGGCTTGAAGCGGCGACCGCCGCCGGGCTGACGCCGCTCAAACTCAACATGGTGCCGATCGCCGGGGTCAACGACGATGAGATCGCCGATTTCGCCCGCCTCTCTCTCGCCCGTCCCTGGCAGGTCCGCTTCATCGAGTATATGCCGGTGGTCGATGATCTCGGTTATCCGCCAGAAGCCCGGGTCCCAGCGGCGCAGATCGAATCAATTCTCGCCGGTCTTGGTAACTTGACATCGATCCCCCGCGCCGACGTTGCCGGTCCGGCCCGCCTTTTCCGCTATGAGGGGGCGGTCGGCTCTCTCGGGATCATCCCCGCCGTGTCGCATCACTTCTGTGGCGAGTGCAACCGCCTGCGGGTCACCGCCGATGGGCGGGTGCGCCCCTGCCTCTTCTCCAACGATGAGGTTCTGCTGCGCCAGTCGCTACGCGAGGGAGCCGATAGCGATCGCCTGCAGAAGCTGCTGGCGGCGACGGTGAGCGCCAAGCCGGAACGGCACCGCATTGGTGAAGAGGATTTCACCCCGGGGAATCGGCCGATGCATGGCATCGGCGGCTGATCCGCCACATATCCATAGCGTATCCTTATGACCCCCCGGGCCTGTATCCTTCTGGCCCGGGGGTGTTTTTTTGTCCGCAAAGGTGAATCCTCATAGTATGATGCTTTCATTTGATGAAATATGGGGCGTGATGATGGGAATGCCACGGGTTTTCCACAATAAAAAGGGGATGGTGCTTTTGATCTCCCTGCTGGCGACGCTTTTGGCGTTAATCGGGGAGAGGAGCGGCTATTTTGACGAGCTGGAGTGGAAGACCTTTGATCTGCGGGCACGCCTCGCCGTAGGACAGAGCGCGCCGCCGGATGATATCGCCGTGGTCCTCATCGACGAAGCATCACTGCGGATGATGAACCCGCTGGTCGGGCGCTGGCCCTGGCCGCGCACGGTGCAGGCCGATATCGTCGACTTTCTTTCTCTCGCCGGAGCGAAGAGCATCATCTTCGATATCCTCTTTACCGAGAATGAAGGGACCCGCGACGAGGCCGGGATGATCGGCGCCAGCGACGGTCGCTTCGTCATGTCAGTAGCGGCGGCGGGGAATGTCGTCTCGGCGGTGCAACTGGTGCGTGACGATGAGGACGATTACAATCGCACCCTCCTCGGTCGCCCCCTGCCCGACGATTTCGTCGCCCGTTTTGCCCTCCCCCGTATCGGTGCCGGAGGCGATCATGGCAACAACAACTACTACCTCCCCTTCCCCGAACTCGTCGAGGCGTCACGGGGGGTTGGGGTGGTCGAGTTCTCTCCCGATCGCGACGGCGTCTACCGCCGCACCCGTCTGATCCGCCATTACGGTGAGGCCGCCTTTCCGACCCTCTCGCTCGCTGGTCTGCTTGATCGCTATGAGCCGCTTGGCGAACGTCCGGGGGAGCTGTTGCTGCAGGGGAAGGACGGGACGACCCGGCAGGTGCCGTTGCTGGCGGATGAGAACTACCTGATCAAGATGTATCAGGAGTTCCCGATCTACTCCATGAGCGGATTGCTGGCGTCGATGCAGCGGTTGTTGCAAGGAGAGTTGAGTGACCTGCCACTCGACCCCGCTCTCTTTGCCGATAAGGTGGTCTACGTTGGGGCGAGTGCCGTCGGGGTTGAAGATCTCAAGACAACGGCACTGGGGCGACTCGCCCCAGGAGTCCTGCTCCACGCCTCGATCTACGCCAATATCATCCAGAACGACTTCCTCCGCACCTTGCCCCACTGGGGTGATGTGGCGATCACGGCTGTTCTCGCCCTCATCGTGGCGGCCCTGGTTCTGCTCAATGCTCGCCCCGGTGTCCAGACCGGGGGGCCTTTGCTGCTGCTCCTCCTCTTTCTCCCGGCTATCCAGTTCGCCTACAGCCAGAATCTGGTCCTAACCGTTGCGACCCCGCTCTTTGCCATGGGCTGCTCATGGATCGGCGCCTACGCCTGGGTCAGTGCTACCGAGGGGCGGGATAAACGCAAGATTCGCCGTATGCTCGGCCAATATGTCTCGCCGGCGATCCTCGAGTCAGTGGTCGATCGCTCCAAAGCCGGGGTGTTGCGGGCCGAGGTCGGCAGTCGCGAAAACCTCACCATCCTCTTCTCTGATATTCGGGGTTTCACCTCCCTCTCCGAGAGTCTTCCTGCCGAGCAGGTGGTTGAGCTGCTCAATGGTTATTTCTCGGTGATGGTTGACATCATCTTTCAACGTCAGGGGACCCTCGACAAATTCATCGGTGATGCGATCATGGCGTTCTGGGGGGCGCCGCTCAAGGCGGACGACCATCCACTGCGCGGAGTCCTTGCCGCGCTTGAGATGCGTGACGGTCTCGTGCAGTACAATGCGGAACTGGTGGAGCGGGGTTTGAGGCCTCTGGCGATTGGCATCGGTCTGCATACCGGTGAGATGATCCTTGGCAATATCGGCTCGGAAAAAAAGCTCGATTACACGGTGATTGGCGACAACGTCAACCTTGGCTCGCGTTTGGAGGGGCTGACCAAAGCCTACGGCTGCAGCGTCATTATCTCTGAAACGGTCGAAGTAGCGGTGCGCGAGACGATCCTCTGTCGTATGGTCGACAACGTGCGGGTCAAGGGCAAGAAGCTGCCGGTACGGATCTACGAACCGCTGGCACTGCCTGAGTCCGAGAGTGAGGTTCTTGAGGCGCTCGCTCATTTGAAACAGTTGACCGATGCGGCGTTTGAACGGTATCTTGAACGGGATTGGGAGGGGGCTAAAAAAGGGTATGGCGACGTTCTCGCCCAGCGTCCCGGTGATGCTCTGGCGACCCTTTTTATTGAACGATGTACCCATTACCAGCAGGAAGAGCCCCCGGCCGAGTGGGATGGGGTCTTTACCCTGCTGACCAAGTAAAGGAGGCAAACCATGCAACAGGTGCGAAGGATTTTCCTCGGCACCGTCATGCTGTTGATGCTTCTGGCGGGCGCCGCAGCCGCAGAGACGCTCTATGTTCAGAGCGTCAAAGCGATGCTGATGGCGACGCCGAGCCTCGGCGGTGAGCGGGTGGCGGTGGTGGAGCGGGGGACCGCCCTCACCGTGCTTGAGACGGCGAAGGGGTGGTACCGGGTTGAGAGCGATGGCCAGAGCGGCTGGGTCTCCCGCCTGCTGGTAAACGAGCAGCCCCCGCTGGCTCAGGTCTCGGTGCTGGCGAGCAGCGAGGAGAAGCTCGACAAAAGCGCTCGGCGTCGGGCCTCAACCTTCACCACGGCGGCGGCGGCACGCGGGCTTGCCGATCGGGCCCGGGTCAGCCAGAAATACCGGGCCGACTACGAAGGGGTACGCAAGATGGAGTCTCTCGAGATCGGCAAGGATGAGGCACTCGCCTTTATCGCCGGGGAGGCGGGGAAATGAGAATTACCACCTTCTATGTGACCCTGATGCTGCTCCTTGTCTTGGCGCTGCCGGCGGTGGCCGCCGATTTCAGAACCCGCATTTCACAGCAGTTGGCGGCAGAGACGACCCTTTCGGATGTCGAGGCCGAGATCAGTTTCGGCCGCGACGTGGCGGCGCGGATTCTCGGCAACTATCCGCAAATGAAAAATGAGCGTTTGACCCGTTATGTCAACCTGGTCGGCAAAGGAGTCGCCGAGTATGCGGGTCGACCCGAGCTCGATTTTCACTTCGCGGTTCTGAACAGCCCAAGCGTCAACGCCTTCGCCGCCCCCGGCGGTTATGTCTTTATCACCAAAGGGGCCTTGAAGTTGATGCAGGACGAGTCGGAGCTGGCGGCGGTGCTGGCACATGAGATCGCCCACATCAGTGAAAAGCATATTGTCAAAGAGCTCAACATCCGGGCTGAAGATGAAGAGGGCAAATCGATTACCAGTCTCGTCGGTGGCAGCAGTGACCCGATCCGTATCGCGCTGCAGCAGATGGTCGATAAGGCGATCAAGATCCTCTTCAAGCGCGGCTACCTGCAAGAGGACGAGTATGCTGCCGACCTCGCTGGTAACGGC